>CANQDS010000001.1 GCA_947593655.1 uncultured Lachnospiraceae bacterium
CGGTTGCCTGCCATTGTGGAAAAGGCTATAGGACCGATCGGCACAATGATCATCAGCTTCAAAAAGCGGAAATATACGGTATAAATCATAAAAAAGCCACAGATTATGATTATCACGCTTAAAAGCGCCGCAAGTATCAGCATGATCAGGCTTTCTCCGAACCCAAGTCCTTTTATGACATCCGCCTGCGTACTGTCAATGGTAAGCGTTGTGTACTGCCCCGCTGTAAGGGCATTGACCAGATTTCCAACCGTGGAAAAAAAGGCTTTCATAATCGTCACATTGTTTGCAACGAGCCATTCCGAAAGTCCGAGCCTGATCAGCATCCTCAAAATGACCTCAAAGCGCATCTCCTCCCGAATGTCCACGCTCTCCGAGCAGAAACCGATAACAAAGAACAAGACCACAAGGGAAGATCCCACCGCCACGAAAATCGGTTCAATACTCTTGACCATTGCCCACGGACCGCCGCCCTTAAAATTGACAGGGGATTGTCCGAGCATCGAAAATACGAGACTCACCTGATTATTCCAGAAACCGAATACCATTTCCAGAAGTGCAAGGATTTTATCCCCCAATTTAAAAATATCCACTGTTTCTCACCTCTTTTCCTTTCGTGGAAAGCAGCGCCTTATCCGCTGCCTCCTCCCCGCCATGCTGATCTTAGAATCCCAGAAAGGTAAGAACGGTAGAGATACCCGCCATCATAATGCCCGCGACAATACCCTTTAAAGCGGAATTCATGGTTGACGAGTTCTGCTGCTGATATGCCTGGGCAAACTCCATGACATTCTTCGCCAGAATGATAACGCCCACCGCACCGATGACCGCAATTACAAGCGTCTTTAAGTTGTCCAGAGGCTGTGTGATCGCAGTAGTTCCCGTACCTGCCGCAAATACAGTCACAGGCATTGCATGGACTGCCATATATGCCGCTCCGCATACGCCTGTTACTGCTCTCTTTACCTTGCCGGTGCCTCTGTTAGAAGTCTGATTGCCCATTGTTTCTGTTATTCTGCACATAATTAAATCTCCTTTTTTGTTTGGATCAGACAATCGGGAGACAACCGGACAGAAATAAGTGAATTTCCATCCGGCTGATCTCCGAACAGAAATCCACTTATTTCTGCCTGTCTGTTTGTTTTAATGGTTTCTATGATGAAAGGGCACTGTCCGCAGACATTTCCCTAAATACGGTTAATCGGGCTTTCCCCGATACGCTTATGCCTTAACCACCTCCTTATACCAGTACATAAAAAAGACACCAAGCAATAGCCTGATGTCCAAATAGTTGGTCTATTTCATTAAAAAATTTTTTAGTACCTCGCTCATAATAATGCTACTTTGCGAGGAATCTATCTTTGAATTTTGGGACAGCTGTTTTTGGTATTCATCGTATATATTTTTCATTAACATCCCTAATGTATCACAGTCACCAACCAGATTACTTAATATTTTCGATGCCTGAACTAATGCAAAATAATCTGACATATCTTTATTCTTATATACAAGCTTGTGATTAATCTCACTCCAACCTTCTTCAAATATAGTCCTTGTTTGAATTTCTAGTCGAGGACCCTTGGAATCGTTTCCTTCAGCAAGCATTGTATAATGAATAGACCGATAAGGACCTTCTTTATCAGTTATATAGTTATACCCCAAAATCTTTTCATATATTTTTTCATCATCTCCAGGTTGAAGCTTTATTTCTATATCTTTTACCATTTGAGACGCATATTTCTCCCATATCTGAAGATGTACGGGATAATAATCTTCTTTAAAGATATATAGCACCCTGATTCCTAACAAATCTGTAATTTCATGAAGATAATTTTCTTTGGTAATAGGTCTACCCTTTTGTTTCGTTTTAATAATGATTTTCTTTATGAGACTGTCCGTTTCCTTAATTCTATATCGATATGAATGTATAGATTCAAACATTCCAATCTCAGAAATATATTTTTGAATAATATCCGGATAAACGGATTGTCTATCCTTATCGAATTGCTGAGCAATCTTCATTAACTCATCCCAATCGCAACCGGATTCTTCAAACTCGCTTTTTACCCCATAATTATTCAAAAACAATTCTCTGTTTTCACTTATCTGTTCGAGAGTCATCCTTGAATTCTTGTCCATCAGAGTCACCTTTCTTTATCGCATATCCACAAAAAAATGCCTCAATCATAAGTTCAAGCGACTGTTGTGTATATGTTCGATACCTGAAATTGTAATAAATCAAATCCAAAAAACCTGCATATCGGTCATTTGCGCTATTTTGGGGAATTCCCATCTCTGCGAGCATTTTAGGAAATATAAGCGCTGTACATATTTTTTCATTTATGTGCATAAATCTCTTATCAAGTTTTTTGTCTAAAATCTGTATGGGAGAACGCCGTAAAATCCAGTAAACGCCATAGCTGTAAATCTTATCAACATTGATGTGCGGAATGCCCTCAAAATCTTTTAATCGATCCACATCTTCAAAATAGTCAATTACCGCTTTGCCAAGTAAATCAGGATTAACTTCAACTAAGTCTATTATTCCCATTTCAGCAAGTATAGACTGTATTTCATCCAAAAGCGTTGAAAACCTACTTTTTATAGGATATTTTTTTGCCAGTTCTGCAATATATTCTTCTGTTTTATCTGTATCCATATAAACCTTTTCCTTTTTGTTTTTTACATATCCATAATATGTTTAAATAATGGTGTTTTCAAAAACTCCTTTACTGCCGCAGTATCTCTATCACGTTTTTCCTCTTCATAAACTACTTCACAATTTGTTGAACGTTCCTTTTCAAAATATCCTTCGTTTATTTTTTTCATAAATAAATTTGTTTCCTCTTGCACGTCTAGTTTTGACATGTTTATTTTCCCTCTCTGCTCTTTTTAATTATCTGAATTTTGTGTAAATAAAGAATCAAAGGTCTTAATTCTTTTTACACCTACAAGCCTTTCAAAAGTCGGTGATTTTTCACCTTTACCCCTAAAAATCTTAACTCTATTTTCTCTCACCTCCAAAATAGTATTAATCTTTTTCTTTGCGTCCTGCTCTGAAATCTCGTCTGGCCATGACAAATCAATTGCATTTCTTATTTCTTCAGAAATTTGCGACACATTCATAATAATGCCTCCTTACAATATGTAATTATATCAAGAAATGTGAATATCATCAATAATGTACATAATGTAAATTTGTTAAAAAAAGAAAATATCGCAGATTTCTTATCGCCACAGGCAAAGCGAATTTATTATACACCATAACTTCCAAAAATAAAAGGGTGTTTTTGCTATAAAATTCAGCCTCCTGTTTTTTTGCAAATCTTTAAATTAACTTACCAGAAAACGGTCTTGTCTGCAAGAATTTTTCTGATTATCAGCTGTTGATTTAGCATCCCTTCCGGGTTATAATAGTTTCAATTATCGGATGACAAACTGATCGGTGATTATCCGTGGAAAGGCAGGCTTGACCTGCTGAATATTATCCTGATCGGTATAGCCGATGAACTTCCGGAGCATGATGATAAATATGAACTGCACCGATTGTTAGGGGCGCTACTGTCAAAACAACTTACTTCTGATGAGAAACTGAACATTATTGATACAGAGTATGATATTCCGGCAGAGGACAACTTAAGAAAGTGAATGTTATGTGCAATCTGAGCCAGGGGATTAGAGATGATGAAGATGAAAAAATAATTTTGAATATGCACAGAGAGGGCGATTCATTAGAAAAGATAGCAAGGATTGTTGGCAAAACCGCAGAAGAAGTGCAGGCTATCATTGAAAAAAGAGAGCCGGTAATGGCATAAGCAATAGAGCAGCGAATTTGTTTCTGCATAGCGGGACAATCCGCTGCTTTTCTGTTTTCACCCCATGTCCATTGCTATAAACAGCTATTCCCGCATATTTCCCCAAAATCAGCAAACACTATAAAAACATTGATTATTTTTTACTGTATTCACACCCCAAATTCTTGAACACCGAACAATTACTGCGTATAATAAATAATAAGAGAAAATCCAGACAAAACTTGGTTTTAAGGATCTCCGCCAGCCCCGGCGTATAATAGCATTGTTAAAGCATGAACAGGAGATTTGAATAGTATGATGATTCCAGAAGAATTGCAAAAACTGATTGCCTGCGGCGAAAGCACAACCGTTGAATTCAAAGAATCCCACACAGATATCACAAAAGACGTCTATGAAACTGTTTGCTCCTTTTCCAACCGGGAGGGCGGTCATATTTTTCTTGGCGTAAAAGATAATGGTGAGATCATTGGTATTCAGGAAGATAAAATCGATAAGATTCGTAAGCAGTTTATCACCACGATTAACAACGACAGCAAGATGTATCCACCCCTTTATCTGATTCCGATTGACTATGAAGCAGGAGGGAAAAAGATTCTCTATATCCGTGTGCCGGTTTCACAGGAAGTCGTGCGATGCTCCAGCAGAATATGGGATCGAAATGGTGATGCTGACATTGACATTACTAACCACTCTGATGAAGTATATCGGCTTTACTCTAGGAAAAACGGCTCCTATTTTGTAAATAAGGTCACTGGTTTCGGGATTGAATCGCTGCGATACGATCTCATTGACCGGGCAAGAAAGATGACACGTGTCCGTGGTGAAAATCACCCTTGGAAAACCATGTCAGATGAGGAACTGCTCCGAAGCGCCGGTCTGATCCTTCCAGATGAAACTGCACTGAGAAACGGTGCCACGCGGGAAGGAGTTACCATTGCCGCCATACTGCTGTTTGGAAAAGACAGTACGATTATGTCTGTCCTGCCACAGCATAAAACAGACGCGATCTTCCGCGTCATCAACACAGACAGGTATGATGACAGGGATGTCGTCATCACAAATCTTATAGAGAGCTATGACCGCCTTATGGCCTTTGGCCAGAAACATCTGAACGATACCTTCCATCTGGACGGGATCGTGAGTGTCAGCGCGAGGGATCACATCCTGCGGGAAATCATTTCAAACCTTCTCATGCATCGGGATTTTTCAAGCGGCTCTGTCGCAAAAATCGTCATCGAGAAAAACCGGATTCTCACGGAAAATGCCAACCTTTCTCACGGGCATGGTGTTCTTCAACCTGCAACTTTCGATCCTTACCAGAAGAACCCGCCAATTTCAAAGGTATTCCGTGAAATTGGACTTGCAGATGAACTTGGTTCCGGGATGCGCAACACCTATAAATACACAAGAATGTATTCCGGAGCAGAGCCGGAGTTCATCGAAGGGGATGTCTTCCGCATTATCGTACCTCTGTCAGAAGTGGCTACTGCGACCGTAGGTCCGACATCTCCAACTACAGAAGGATGCAGCGGAGTTGGTGATGAAGCCAGTGGCGAAGTCAGTACCGAAGCTTCCAGTACCGAAGTTGCTAGTACCGAAATTGCCAGTACCGAAGCTGCTAGTACCGAAGCTGCTAGTACCGAAGCTGCTAGTACCGAAGCTTCCAGTACCGAAGCTGCTAGTACCGAAGTCAGTGACGAAGCTGGTGACGAAGCTGGTGACGAAGCTGGTGACGAAGCTGGTGACGAAGCTGGTGACGAAGCTGGTGACGAAGTTGAACTCAAAATATCTTCTGACAAACTGCAAGATCTCCTAGGTTATTGCACGACACCAAGAACCCGTTCTGAAATGCAGCATTTCAGCGGAATCAAATCAGAAAGATATTTTAGGGAGAACATATTACAACCGATGATTACTTTAGGTCTGGTCAAACGAACCATTCCAGACAAGCCAAAAAGTCCAAAGCAAAAATACGTCAGAGTATAACAGTTCCTTTCAAAGCCAAAAAAAGAAGAGCGGAACCCCGCTCTTCTTTCCTTATGAGTAGTAATACGGCAATGATTAGCCAAGTAAGGATAATACGCCCTGATTAGACTGGTTAGCCTGTGCCAGCATGGACTGTCCTGCCTGAGCAAGGATGTTGTTCTTGCTGTACTCAACCATTTCTTCTGCCATATCGGTATCACGAATCTGAGATTCAGCCGATGTGGTGTTCTCAACAACGTTATCCAAGTTAGAAATCGTATGCTCTAACCGGTTCTGGATAGCACCGAGCTCAGCTCTCTGTGCAGATACTTTCGCGATTGCATCAGCGATTGCATCGATTGCATAAGTAGCCTTTGCGCCGCTGTTATCAACAAGGTTGATGCCTTCGATTCCAAGTCCTGACGAACTCATCGTATCGATATTGAAGGTGATCTTGTTGGTTCCGTCTGCATCTGCGCCTACATGTAAGCCTAACTGTAAGCCCTGCTTCGTCTCAACAGAACCTTCCTTAATCGTAAAGGTCATCTGTGTAATAGATGTCGGATCAGTCGGTACTGTATAGGAAACCGTTGCTCCCTTGCCCGGATCCGTACCGATGGAGCTTGCTTTCCTCAGCTCATCCTGAATCAGGCTGTAACCCTTCGTAGCTGCGATGATCGAAGAATCGTTATCGGAAATACCGTCGTGATCCTTATCTACCATAGCTGCATAAGTCTTGCTTCCAACGATAACCTTCGCACCGTCTTTTACAAGGTCTTTCAACTGATCAATCGTATACTTGTTGTCGGAAGAGATTGCTTCCTTCGTAGTTGCAACAACCGTATACTCCGTGCCGTTAATCGTAATCGTGCTTACTTTTCCACTAGCTTCCCCAATTGCATCTCTAACTTCACCGATCGAGGTACCAATGGTATAACCCTTTGCACCGATAACGATATCCTGACCTTCTTCCAGAGCGTCCATCGTGAACTTCGCAGTTCCCGTGCCAACGCCGGTAAGGAATCCTTCCAGACCTGCATCATGTGCAGAAACCGTCATGGTCGCGGTCTTGCCGTTGCCCTTTAACAGATAAGTCTCGTTGAACTTCGTGGTCTCAGCAACACGGTCGATTTCGGTGGTCAGCTGGTCGATCTCGTTCTGGATGGAAAGACGATCGGATTCGCTGTTGGTTCCGTTTGCAGCCTGTACTGCCAGCTCGTTCATACGCTGTAACATGGAGTGAACTTCGGTTAAAGCGCCTTCAGCCGTCTGTACTGCGGAGATACCGTCCTGAGCGTTTGCAGAAGCCTGATCCAGACCTTTGATCTGCTTTCTCATCTTCTCGGAAATCGCAAGACCTGCTGCATCGTCTGCTGCACGGTTGATCTTGTAACCGGAAGATAACTTCTCTGTTGCCTTAGACTGGCCATTCGTGGTGATGCCTAACATTCTGTTGGCGTTCATTGCCTGTAAATTGTGCTGTACTACCATAATATTTCCTCCTTGAAATTATTGCAGCTTCCCTGCTGCAAGTGTTGTGTTGTTGTGGATTCCGGCTTCCTGACCGCGCGCTTCGTTCCGCCTTCCTTCACAAGGTAACAAGTTGTTTTACTTACTTGCTTTATATATCGGAGAAATTCCCCGATACTTTATAGTAAAAAGAAATTTTTTCAATTTCTTTTTCTATACGTTCTTGGATCCCGCTACTTCTTATTATCCATAAACTGCGGTTCGACGACATTCAGCTGCATCATATTCTTATAATACTGTGTCGTCGCCCTGCTGTTGGCGCGGATCTCCCTCGCCTGACGCTTCACCCGCGAGAACTTCTGGATCATCAGTTCCTTATTCCGCGCTTCCTGCGCCTGAATCCGGACGCTCTTATCCGTGATCGAACGGATCAGCTCCTGCATGGAACGGATCTGCTGCGCATACCGCTCCCGGTTTGCGGAAAGCTCCTCCCGCACATGGGCGTACAGCTTATCAAAACCGCTGTCTAACTGTTCCATCTGCTCGATCAGAGCGGCTTTATCCTCTACCGTCTGATCAAACGCTTCCACAGGGCTCTCCGGATTCTCCAGCTGCTCCTTCTGCAGATCGTCGAGACGGATGATCGCATCCAGAACCTGCTCTTTCTTCCGGAGGCTCTGCATCATAATGTCAATGTATGTTTCCGGCATATATTCTCCTATGAAACCTGCGATGCGCTGTTGTTCTGGCTCAGCTGCATGACTTCCTTCCACGTATCGCGCATGGTCCTTAAGTGCTTTAATACTTCTTCCAGAATCTCCGGATCCTTCTTCAGATTCGCCTCGCGGAGACGGCTGATGATGTAAGTATACACCCGGTCGAATTCTTTCGCAACCGGATATTTGTGATCCAGCGAGGTCTGAAACTCAATAATAATGCGCTCGGTCTTCATGATATTGTTATGCGCTTTCTCAACATCATGCTTCTCAATTGCCGCAATCGCGATATTGCAGAATTTAATGGCTCCATCGTACAGCATAAGCGTCAGCTCCGCTGGCGATGCAGTCAGTATCTTGCTATTGTTATATGCTGCATATGCTTGTCGTTGCATCATGGAACATCCCCTCCATTCTCTCTGCCTTTGCCCTGTTTACTGCCCGAATAAGGACGTCAGCGAATTGGTCTGGCTCTGCAGCTGTGCCATAGCGCTCTCCATCGCTGAGAACTTCTTATAGTAATACTCTTCTTTATCGGACACTTTCTTATCCCAGTTCTTGATCAGCTTTGCATAATTGCTGTACTGTTTATCCAGTTCCTTGTCGTTGTAAACCTTGTAGGCCGAACTTAAACTGGTGGACTTCATCTTCTCATCGATCGCGGTATACAGCTTCGATGTCATCTGCTGCATAAAGGAGATCAGCGTATCCGGATCGTTATTGATCGCCGCCATCAGCTTATCCGGATTGCTGGACGTATTCGCATCGTCCGCATCCCCGTCAATATGGAAAGCGTTAAACTCGTTCTCCGGCGCATTCAGATAGCCTAACGTATGGATCCCAAAGCTGGAGAAACTGTAGCTCTTGCCGTCGATCTCTACCGAAGAAGCCATTGCGTTGATCATCGACGACATCACGCTGTCTAACGTCGAATCCCGGCGGAGCAGGGAATCCTTGATCTTCGTCTCCCACTTCTCGATCTCGGTATCGGACATCGCGTCTTTCTCTTCATCGGTCAGCGGCTCATAATCCCTCGCCGAATCCGCATTATACAGCTTCGTGATCTCATTGATCACATTGTTGTACTCGGTCAGGAAATCCTTGATCTTGTCATAGATCGCCTGCGTATCCGTCGCGGTGGTCAGCGTAACGGCATTGTCGTCTCCTGCGCCGGTTACGGCCTGCGCGGTGATCGTTAAGCCGTTAATGTCAAAACTGTTCGAGCTGCTCGTATACTCCACGCCGTTTAACGTGATCCTTGCGTCGCGTCCGGCGAGCTTCACCGCCTGCTCCCCATATGCGCTCGCTTCGGTATTGAGCCCCAGTACGCTTAATGCTTTTAACGAATTCTCATCGCCGCTGTATGCACTGATCTCAAAATCCGACGCCGCGCCTGATTCTTTCGAACTGATGTAAAAACGGTTCTGCTTGGTATCAAAGCTGGCGTTCAGCCCGGCTTCTTTTAATTTTGCAGTAATATCATTGATCGTGCTCCCCCGGTCAAAGGAAACGACGGTTGTCTTCTCCGTTCCGTCCGCGCTCTTTGTCTTAACTTTAAAGCTGGCTGCGTCCCCGTCATAGCCGAGATCGCGCAATCTGGTATTCAGCGGATCGCTTGCCGCCGAACTGCTGCCCGCGGCCGGCATCTTCACTTTGCCGCCGGTCATATATCCGGTTTCCGCCGTCTCCAGAACGTTCAGCTTCTGGGTTCCGTTGACCGCATTCCCCGATGCGGTAACCGTCGCTTTCGTCGCATCGGACGCAGATGCTTTCTTGGAAGCATAGCCGCTGGAAAAACGCAGGCTGTCCAGACCGGTATACAGGCTGTAGATCTTGGAATTTAAATTCTTCCAGATCTCCTGTTTCCACGAGATCTTCGTCTGCTCCTTCGTGTATTTCTCGGATTTCTTACTGTATGCCGATACCAGTTCCTGGACGATCGCATCCGTGTCCAGCCCCGATACCAGACCTGATATTCTCATTGCCATATGATTTTCCTCCTCTATAAACGCAAGTTTGTCTCTGATCCTTACCGTTTCTCGTCTACCATAAGTCCTGCCATTTCCCAGATCTTCGCGATCATATCCAGCGTCTTCTCCGGCGGGAACTCCTTAATGACCTTCTTCGAAGTCTTGTCTACGATCTTGATCGTAACACGGTTCGTCTCTTCGTGGATCCCGAAAATCGCTTCGGAATTATTCGCCCGCTTGTTGATATCCTCAACGGCCTTCTTGATCTGTGCATTCTTCTGTTCCGGCGTCATCTCGCCGTTGTTCTTCTCCGGATTCTCTCCCGCAGACTGCTTGGGATTCAGAGCCGTCGTCTCTTTCGCCAGCTGGTTCGATGTCTCTGCATTCTGCGAGGCCTCTGCTTTCGGCGCCTGTTCCGTCTTCATCTCTGCGGTTGACGTACTTCCCTGATAGGCCATACCCGCACCTTTGATTGCTTCAATTGTCATCATTTACACCTCCATGTGATCTTTGGTCAACAATTATTCTGCGTTCTCTCTATTATATATCTTTATATCGGAACTTTTCCCCCGAAAGTTTACAGTTTCCTGCAAAAATTCCGCGATCTTACAGAAAACCTTTCAGCAGATCCATCGCATCCGCGCTGATCGCCGCCTCATTCTCCTTCTGGATCTGAAGGTAAACCTCTTTCCGGTAGATCGGGACATCCTTCGGCGCCGAAATGCCGATCTTGATCTGGTCGCCCCGGATCTCCAAAACGGTCACTTCAATGTTGTTGTTAATGACGAGCGCTTCGCCTTTCTTTCTTGTCAACGCAAGCATTCTATTCACCCGCCTTTTCTTTTTTCTTTTTCAGGACGTCGTAAACCTTGTATTTCACCGGATAATCGTCCTCGACGATCAGCTGGATCCCCCTCCGGTTATCCATGTTGATCACGATCGGCGCTTTCAGGTTGACCGAAAAATCCTCAACCCGCTTCGGCACGGTGACGGTCACCAGAATATAGGTATTCTCATCCGTCAGCGTTCCCAGAGGCGCCACGATCTCCTCGTTCACATTCGGCTTATAGTCCTCCCGAACCGCATCCGGCACCATCACCGGAAACGCCACATCCGTATCGTCCATGGACTGCAGCCACATGATCGAAGAGTCCTTCCGTTCTTTTTCCTCGTCAAAGATCAGCGCAAAACGGTTGAGCTTCGGAAAGCCGATCATCCCCTTCTCTAACGTGATGATCTTATCGTCTGCAATGTCAACCGTTCCAAATAATCTCGTTTCCGCCTTCATACCAGTCTCCTCCTCCGCTCGATAAACGCCTTTTATAAATAATCCAGAAGCGTCGTTCTTCCGACCTGCCCCGCCGCCGTCAGGCTGGACGTATAGGCATTATAAGCAGCATAAAAATCAATAATGATATCGGAAATATCGCGGTCTTCGTTCTGGGATTTCAATTCCTCCACCGTCATCTGCTGGTTCTCCACGCGCGTCTGCGTCAGCTGCAGACGGTCTTCCATGCTTCCGATATTGGTGATCGCAATATTGACGTCCTGCAGATAATTGTCAAAATTCGTGATATACTGCGCGTAGGTTTTCTGAAGGTTATCATCCGCATAAGCCATCTCTTTTTCCGCCGCATCCAGATAACTCTGCAGGTTGCCCTGATCTTCCTCGCCCGAATACTGGGCAAGCGTCATCATCTCTTTGATCCGCGCAACCTTGTCATGCGCATCGACCGCTTTCTGGACGACATCGATCATCTCGTCGACGTCCCTTGCGATGCTGGTGTCAAAAACATCGCTCGCCTGCGTATTGACAGTCAGATACGTATTGTTGGCTACCGCAAAATTAATATCCTGATTCTCTTTCGTATATTCCACCGGATTATTCGGATCGGTAATATCCGTGCAGTCGTAGTAGTATTCCGGACGCACTTCACCCGGCTCAAATCCCTGTTTCGTATAAGTTACGTCTATGCTGCCGTGCCCGGTCTTGATGCATTCCGAGATATTCCTGCCGAGCACGAATTCGCCGGAATCCTGCAGAAACAGGATCTCATTGTCGCCGACCGTCTTCATGCCGCCGCGCGCCTGTTCCCATGCTTCTTCGCTCTCAAACGTCGTAAACGTGGTCGCAGCCCGGTCGTCCGGCTGATAGTGGAACACGCCCCCGAAACCTTCGCCCGGTCCGCCTAACGGCTCAATCCCGCCATAGGCCAGACGCACACGGTCATAGTAGCTCACACCGATTTCGGTCGTGCACTCGCTTCCGGCATCCGTCGGAACTTCTACCGTTCCGGAATAATAGCGGTGCTCCTCGATCGCGGTATAATCAAATTTCTGCGTGATCGAATACGTGGCTTCCGGATCATCGGCTGTAAATGTCAGATCCGAAGAGGTCCGGTAGCCGGTAAATACCGTCCTTCCCGCATAATCAGCGTTTCCTTCCGTATAAACCTGATCGCGCAGCGCCGTCAGCGACTTCAAAATGGTATTGCGGTCTTCTTCGGTCAGGGTATCCGTTGAGCCGTTCACGCACTGTGTCCGCACATCCGTCAGCAGCGTCTTCATATTCGTCAGCGCCGTTTCCGTTACATCCAGCCATGCATAGGCATCCGGAATATTATTATCCACCCACTGGTTGATATGGCTTAAGTTCGTACCGAGCCGCAGGGAACGGATCGCGACTACCGGATCTTCCGACGCCCGCGTAATCTTCTTCTGCGTCGTCATCTGTGTGTTGTATTTATCCACATAGCCCTTATTGGAATTGATATTATTCTTGGTATTGCTGGTTATCATATTGTTAGTGATACGCATAAGCTCCTCCTCTATAAACGCTGTCGGATACCAGTGCTGTCATCGGCTCACTTCGTTCGCGGGACAGTACCAGGCTCCTATTTTCCTCCATCCCTGGAAACGGTCTATCTATTTTGTTATTTGATTATTCTTAGGTGACTCCCGTCTCGTTGATCAGTTTATTGTAGATCTCATTCAGCACGGAGATTACTTTGGATGCCATCTCATATGCGTGCTGGAACTTGATCAGGTTCAATCCTTCTTCGTCCTCGTCCACTCCGGAGATCGAAGTCCGCTGGTTGCCGATGGCCACCTCCAGATTTGAATAATTCTCTCCGTAGATCCGGTTCTTCTCCACATCGACGGAAACATCGGAAAGCATCGTCTCTAAGAATTTCCCCGCCGTATCGCCGCGGAACATATTGACGTCGTCCTGAAGCTTCAGCAGTTCCTCGCCGATATCGTACTTATCCTCGCCGTTTACGATCTCGGAAGCCGTGGAAAGACGGCGCGGATTTTTCAGCGTCTCCGCCTGAACCGCCGCATTCCTTGCCTGAAGCTGATAATAAGTATCATCCTCCGAAGTAATGGTCCGGGCATAGCTTCCGTTTGCATCCGGCTCCCATCCTTCAAATTCGTACTCCGTACCGGTCGCATTCTGTGCTACAAAGAAAGCTCCCATCTGGTTTCCGTCAAGATCTACGCCCTTTTTCTCAATATCATTGAAAAGCTGGGTGAACTTGCGTAAAAATTCATTGATCTGCTGCTGGTAATACGGAATCCCCTGGGAATTTACGTTCCGGCCGCAGGTAATTCCCTTTCCTGCCAGCGCCGCCGCTTCCCGCGGATCGATGGCTTCTTTCAGGTTAAATGTCACGGAAGTAATGGCTCCTTCCGCATCCACTTCTGCGCTCCATCCTTCATAGGCATACGTCTTGTTTCCGATCGTCACCTGCCCCTTTGTCGGAATATTTAAGGCATTGACGTCTGTAACGGACGGCGTTTCCAGTGTAATATGCTGGGTATCCGCCGAACGGATGCCGCCTGTCAGTGCAGCGTTTCCGTTTCCGTCGCGGATATCGAACAGCGCCTTTAAGGTGCCGCCCGCGCTCGGCGTCGCCGCGGCAAAATCCATCTTGGTATCCGCCCAGCGGACATATACCAATCCTTCCACATCGGTCTGGTTCATCGTATAATCATAGGAAACCCATTCCAGCTCCCGGTATTCGTTTCCGTCTACCAGTACCTGCCCGTTGATGATCACCGTGTAATTCGTGCCGCCCAGATTATCGCCGTAAGTATTCTCGATCTCGTATTCCGTCGTTTCTACATGGACGATCGAGGAAAGTTCGTCGATCAGATTTGCCCTCTGATCCCGTAATTCATTCGCAAATCCGCCGTTTACTTCAATATTGTTGATCTCTTTATTCAGAAGAGCAAGCTTCTTGGAGATGGCATTGATATTCTCCACCGTCGTCTTGATCTCTTCGTTGCAGTCCTCCTGCACATCGCTCAAACTCTGCGCCATCGCGTTAAAGTAAGTGCAGAAACTCTGCGCCTCGTGGATGAACTGGTTTCTGACGCTCTCGTCGGACGCATTGTTTTTCAGCGTATCCAGACCGTTGAACATCTTGGAAAAGATCGTGGAAAATCCGCTCTGCGTCTCGTCATCCTTAAAAAAGCTTTCGATCTGATCCAGATAATAAAGCTTTTCTTCATATAAGCCTTTACTCGAGTTATTCTCCCAGTAACGGGTATCGTAATAAAGATTGCGCTCCTGGGTAATGCTGACGGCAGTCACGCCCGTTCCGACGCTCCCGTAGCGCGCCGTCTCGCGGATCGGGCCGGAAGATTCCAGATTCACCTTCTGCCGGCAGTATCCTTTCGTCTGCACATTGGCGACATTATTTGCGGTTGTATTGATGGAAGCCTGAAATGCAAACAGTGCTCCGGCCCCGATATTCAATCCAAAAAACTGTGAACTCATTTTCTTCCCCCCCTAAATCAGACCGGTCACGATCAGTTCCGTCATCTGGCTGATCACCGTAATATAACGGCTTGCCGCGTTATAAGCGGACTGGTATTTGATCATCTGGGTCAGTTCCTCATCCGAAGAAACCCCGGTCACCTGCAGACGCTTGTTATCGAGGGACGCCGCCGCCCCGCTTAAGCTGTCGCTGGCGGAACCGTAAACGCTTCCGTCCGTTCCGAGCTTATCCATCATCTTGTCATAGAAACCTTCGAACGTAGCCGGATTCTGATCATACGGATTGATCTTCATGGTCTTGTTCTCCCATGCCTGAATCATCCGCTCGCCCAACGCATAATCCACCGCTCCGTTGGCGGTATACGCCGGCATCAACGTGATCTGTTTGGACAGTTCCCCGTTGATCTGTACGCTTCCGATCTGGTACATCGTAGAGGTATCTTCCGGATCCTCTTCATTATATACATAATAGTCCTGTCCATCGACCGTTACTTTCGTATAGCGTTCGCATCCGATCCGCTGGAACAACTCCTGCGGCGGAAGCTCTCCGTCTACTCCAACTGCACAGTGCTCCGTATCAAGGAGTTTCGTTCCGGCAGGAATGACCACATTGCCCGCCGTATCGGTAATATCGTTTTCTGCGGTAATATTCGGGGCAAACAGATCGTTCAGCTGCGTCACGACGTTGTGGAACAGCAGATCGATCTCCGCCTGCATTTCCATCATCACGCAGTCCTGAATCTCACTGTAGGAATCTTCATCCAGAAGCGAAGAATAATGCGCGTAATCATCGCCCCTCTGGTACAGTTTCGCCTTAATGCTCCCGATATCGTTGTTATTTTCCGTGGAGATCTCCACCCTCGTCTGAAATACCGGAACATACTGTGCCCTCTCCAGATCGGAAAGCTGCGGCCAGTACGGCAAATAGAATCCCGTGCCCTTTTCCTCTTTCAGGCCGATCCGGTTGCATCCCCGGTCCTCGATAAAATCCGTGCCTTCCAGTTCCACCCGTACGAATCCGGTCTGGTCTTCATACGCTTCGATCTTTGCATAGCCGGAAAGCTCGTCGAGCAGCGCATCCCGTTCATCACGGTATGTCATGGCCGTTTCAACTCCGCCCGCCTCTACTTTCTGGATATAGAGATTCAGTTCGTAGATCCGGTCGCCGATCTCATTGACGCGGTTGACGTCTTCCTCGATCTGCCTGTTTAAATTGGACTGGTAACTCTGGAAATCCGCATAGATGGAACGGCTTCTGCTGACAAATAATTCCGCTTTCTGGAGCACCAGATTCTGATAGGTCGAATCCGCCGGAGCCTTTGCAAGCTCCTGAAATGCGCGGTTTAAATCCATCACGCTCTGTTTAAACTCCATCCCGTCCATTTCCTGGAGAATATCCTCCGACTGAGTGACGGTTGTATAGCAGGCTTCATAAAACGCCTGTCTGCCGTTCTCCTGCCGATATGCCTTATCGATAAATATGTCCCTCGCATGAACAACATCGCCGATCGATACGCCCAGTCCCGACTGCTGCATATTGATCCGCTGCCTGCTCTGCTGAAGCGTCAGATAATTCCGGTCCGCAAACCGTACCTGCTCACGGACATAACCCTTCGTATCTGCATTTGCAAGGTTGTTCGCGCTGGTGTTTAACGCATTCTGGGCGCTCCTCAATCCGGACGCGCCGATATACAGACTTCCGAATCCGTTTGCCATACCTGTTCCTCCTTCAAAATCCTATTGCTTTGCGTCAAAGCCGCTGCTTCCGAGCAGCGTGCCCGTATTATAAGCATGTCTGTCATAATTGGCAGTTTCAGGGGCCTGCCGCAGACTTTTAAACAAGGTAATGTCAAACTCGGCCAGTTCGATCGCCTGCCGGAGCAGGGCTTCATTCTGCCGGTTCAGTGTCTGCACCTGTTTTGCCGTTTCCATGAGGCGGTCTCTCGCAGCCGTAAGCTTCATCTGGATATCCGGCTGCGACGCCAGATACCCGATCAGTTTCGTCACCGTCATTTTCTCCTGCGTCTTCCCCAGAACGGTGGCGATATCCTTCAATGTCCGGATCTGCTTATTGCTGTAGCTCAAAAGCTCGTCGCTCGCAGCCTGTTCCAGATCCGTCAGCTCCTCCAGCGCATGAACATCCGCTTCGATCAATACCCTGCGCTTCTCCTCTCCATAGGCAAGAAGCGTCTGGTAAAGCCTTTCTTCTTCTTCGAGTATGCTCACAAGTTCTTCTACTAAACTGGCCACGATCCATCCTCATTTCTACAAAGTCTGATTATATTTCGCCAGTAATCTGCTGGCAAAATCGCCCGGCTCCACCGAATAAGCGCCGGAGTCTATCATTGCCTTTAACTGCGCAACTTTGTCTTCCCTGACATCCGGAGCTTCTGACACTGCTTTCTTTGCGACCTGGAAATCGCGCCCCGTCCGGGAGATCGATACCTGATCCTTCCCTATGCTGCCCTTCTGGGTTTTCTGCGCTTTCAGATTCTTCTGTACCCCGTAAACCTGTGCAATCTGATTATAAGCATCGATACGCATAACAGCATCTCCTTTCTTCCCTGAAATTAAGCTTTCTACACTATGTATCGGATAAATCGTTCGTTTCTTTAGCGATATTTCGCTTTTTTTCATTTCCGCCCGCTTCCGCTGCGCTCTGCGTCCGGAGTTTTCTGATTAATCTAAGAATTATCAGCGCTCCAAAAACAAGTTACTGCCATTTAAGCAGAAACCCTTGAATGATGGGTTTTCACCCGATAACATTTTCACAGAAGAGTTTTTTAGTTTACAGCGGAGAATTGTTTTATGAAAAACGAAAAGATCGGACAGGCTTTGAAGAAATACCGGAAAAAGAACGCCATGTCTGTTCCGGATGTCGCTCTCAAACTGCGCACGGAATACAATCGGAAAGTTGCAGAAAAGACGATCTACGGATGGGAAAGCAATCAGGCGCACCCGACAACCGATATGTTCCTGACGCTTTGCGAGATTTATCAGATCAATAGTTTAAATGAAATCCTGGATGGGGAAAATCATGAATTTGCCATCACCGCCAATGAGCGCCGGCTGATCGAAAGCTACCGCCAGCAGCCGAAACTGCACTATGCGATCCACAAGCTGCTGGGGATTGAAGAAGACAAGAAGCCTTAAACTTCCTGTCCGGGAAAACTTTTTCAAATTCCACGTCTAAATAAGGGACATCCATTTCGGAATGTCCCTCTCACATAGGTTCCAGCTTAGATCATCCAGAAATTATCGGTGCAGACGATCCTGCGGTATCCCTCGAACTGCGACCATTTGTTATAAAACTCCGTACGGTTCTCTTTTTTCAGATTTTTCAGATCATACATGAAATTATCAAAATCCGCTCTTGTATGGATCCGAAGCGCAAAGCCGCGCTCATCGGTCATCGGAAGTCCCTCATAGACATAATCCGCCAACGGCACGATATCCGTTACTTTCCGGTCGCGGATCAGGACTGCCGCCCGGCTCTCAACGGCAATAATATCAAAATAATCCGGATATTGGAAGCTGTCCCCTTCCGTTTTTACAACATCTCCGATATGGTACGTCCGGCCGCCGGTGTCAACTTTCGACAAATAGGCGGTTTCCAGATTAAAATAAAATTCCTCAAACACATATCCGCCCGTCCGGATGCTCCCGTTTTCAAAATACGGCTGCTCTCCGCCGGAATGGACTTCCTCCACAACGCCGCAGGCAGATGTCATATGGCTGACGCGGTCAATTAAGATCAGTTCCCCGAGCGTTTTGCGCGACTGGAAGCGGTCAACGACGATCTTCTCGGAAAATTCCAGCTCGCAGACGGCAATTTCATTCTTTTCGATCGTATCCGCCTGTTTGTGTTCGCCGGTATTCACATCGATCCGGTAGGAAATCCCCTTCACGATCCCCGGAATGACCTTTGTGCCGAGTTTCACTAGATATTCCAGGCCGACGGCCAGCCGGTCGTCGTCCATCCACAGCAGGGATGCCGTAATATTTTTTGCGATTGGAAGCTCTGCCGTGTCCGAAAGCACGCAGCCGCGGCTGACGTCCACTTCCCGGTCCAGCTGCAGCGTAACCGCCTGTCCCCGGACCGCCGTCTCCGCCTCCCTGTCCCCGATCAGGATCGACTTCACGGCCGCCGTCTCGTTGCTCGGGAGCGTTACGATCTCCTGTCCGACGCTGATGCTTCCGCTTTCGATCTGCCCCTGAAAGCCGCGGAATTCATGGTTCGGGCGGCAGACTCTCTGCACCGGCAGATAAAAGCCGCTTTCTTCATCGTCCTCCTCTGCATCGACTTCTTCCAGATAAGTCAAAAGCGGTTCCCCGGTGTACCATTTCATATTGTCTGACGGCTGAGTGACGTTATCGCCTTCGGTCGCGCTGACCGGAATGATCTTGATATTGGCCAGATGGAGCGCCTCCGCAAGCTCTTCGATATCTTTTTTGATCGCAAGGAAACGCTCCTTGCTGTAGCCCGCCAGATCCATTTTATTGACCGCAAAAACGAAATAGCGGATCCCCATCAGTTCGCAGATCCGCGCATGGCGCCTCGTCTGGACAAGCACGCCCTGCACCGCGTCCACCATCACGATGGCAAGCTGCGCAAAAGACGCGCCCACCGCCATATTTCTGGTATATTCCTCATGCCCCGGCGTATCCGCCGCAATAAAACTCCTGCGGTCCGTCGTGAAATAACGGTAGGCAACGTCGATCGTAATTCCCTGTTCCCGCTCCGCCATCAGTCCGTCGAGCAGAAGCGAGTAGTCGATCTTTCCGTCTCTCGAGCCGACTTTGCTGTCTAACCGCAGCGCTTCCTCCTGATCGGCATAAAGAAGCTTGGCGTCGTAGAGGATATGCCCGATCAGCGTTGATTTTCCGTCGTCGACGCTGCCGCACGTGATAAATTTCAATAATCCGCTCATTTAGAAGTAGCCCTCCCTCTTTCTCTTTTCCATGCTCGCCGCACCGCCGTCCTTGTCGATGACGCGGCTCGTCCTTTCCGACTCGACGGAACTTAAGGTTTCCGCAATGATCTCATCGATCGTTGCTGCGGAAGATTCCACTCCGCCGGACAACGGATAACAGCCTAAGGTACGGAAGCGGACCATCTTCATCTGCGGCACTTCGCCCGGATTTAAGCGCATCCTGTCGTCGTCCACCATGATCAGATTGCCGTCGCGCTCGACCACCGGCCGTTCGGCGGCAAAGTAAAGCGGCACGATCGGAATGTCCTCCTGTTTGATATACTGCCAGATATCTTTTTCCGTCCAGTTGGAGATCGGGAAAACGCGGATGCTTTCGCCTTTGTTGATCTCCGTATTATACAGTTTCCACATTTCCGGGCGCTGGTTCTTCGGATCCCAGGCATGGGCGGCGTTCCGGAACGAAAAAATACGCTCCTTCGCACGGCTCTTCTCCTCGTCGCGCCGCCCTCCGCCAAACGCCGCGGTAAAGCCGTACTGATTCAGGGCCTGCTTTAACGCCTGCGTTTTCATGATGTCCGTATACGCGGAACCGTGGTCAAACGGATTGATCCCTTTCTTTACGCCTTCCTGATTGATATATTCGATCATCTCGATCCCCAGCTCTTTTGCCGTCCTGTCGCGGAATTCGATCATCTCTTTGAACTTCCACGTTGTATTGACATGCAGAAACGGGAACGGCGGTTTCTCCGGATAAAACGCTTTCATGGCAAGGTGCAGCATGACCGAACTGTCCTTTCCGATCGAATAGAGCATGACCGGTTTTTCACATTCCGCCGCCACCTCGCGGATAATATAGATCGCTTCCGCTTCCAATTCCTCTAAATGCGATAATCCACCCATCGATTCGTCCTCTTTCTTTCTAATATTTATTGGAATCCTGCCTGTTTACGTCAATCGTTTTTACCGTGCCGTCGTGTTTACGGATCTTCCAGTGCAGGATATTTCCGTCCTCTGTGACGGTCATCGTACTGCCGTTTCCGCCGATGTCCGCTCCGAGGAAATACTCGATCGCCCCCGTCCGGCATTCCTTGACGCAGGAAACGCATCCCCAGCAGTCTTTCGGATAATCCATATGCGCCTTTTTCTCCCGGAAACCGATCAGCGTTCCCGGACAGACGTCTGCGCACCGGCCGCAGCCGACGCATTTTTCCTCACGAATCCTTATGCTCATAGACTGCCTCCTTTACCAGTTCCCTTTCGATGATCCGGATCTTTCCATCCTCGAAAACGGAATTGATGTATTTCTCGTAAGCGCTGTCGCGTTTCGGATAATCCATATTTTCCTGAAAAGAATGCCATCTCGTCTCTTTGCGGCTCCGCAGATGCGCGATCAGCGCCTGACAGACGAGCAGACGTTCTTTCAACTCATAAACCGACAAGAGCTCATGCATATCCGAAGCGCCGACGTGACCGGAAAGCTCTATTAACTGCGCGATCCGCTCATCCGCCGCCGCAAGCTGTTTTTCATTAAATTCATAGTGGCAGCCGATCCCGCCCGCGTAGGCATCCATGACCTTCTGCATGGCTTCTTCCAGTTCTTCCGCGGAAAACGGCGGATCTGCTTCGTTTCGGATTTTTTCATATTCCGCCAGATATCTGCGCGCCTGCTTACGCAAACGCGCGCCCGCTTCCTGCGAAGCGAACGGTTCTTCCGTTTCCGCCGCGCCGGCCGGCCGGTAATGTCTGATCATATCAAGCGCCGCGATCTTTCCCTCTGCAAGCGCCCCCGTGACATATTTCTGCGGGCAGCCTCCCGCGGCGTCGCCTGCGGCATACAGCCCTTTGACGGTCGATTCGCGGTTCGTATTTACCCAGTAGCCGCTTGCGGTATGTCCGCCTACGATGTACGGCTCTGTTCCTTCGATCTCCACATCGCTTTCCCCTGGTGTTTTCCCGCTTTCCACCCATTTTAAGGTCTGGCCGGGCGCCATATTCAGATACGCTTTTAACAGATCGTCCTCCTGCTCTTTCGTGATCCCGGACGTCCGCAGATAGCAGGGCCCGTTTCCCAGCAGATTCTCTTTCACGGTTCCGTATACGCGCTCACTCGTGGTCAGCCCGTATTTTTCTTCATAGACTTCGCCTTTTGCATTAACCTGTTTCGCACCGGCCCCCTGCGCGATCGTCCCGGTCGGAGCGATCGTATCTTTACAGCGGAGCGCAATAAAGCGCATCTCAAACGTCGTCATTTCCGCGCCCGCACGAAGTCCCATCGCGTAGCCCGCGCCCGTATTAAACGGTGGATACCACATCTTATGGCGGGAAAAACCCGGATTGTTCGGTCGATACAGGCCGGAAGCGCCGCCGGTCGCGATCAATACGGTCTGCGCCTCCAGAATATACGCCGTTTCTTCCAGAACGGAAAATCCGACGGCTCCGTACACCTTTCCGCCGTCTGTCAGAAGATCCGTGATATTGACATGATTCAGCACGGAAACGCGGTCGGCCTCCTGCAGCGCGGACGCCAGCAACGGTTTGAAATTCTCTCCGTTGATCTTGATGTTCCGGTTGCCTCTTGCCGCGTAATTGCCGTTTTCGTCCTTTAAGATCACAAGCCCGAGCCTCTCCATATGGGCCGTGACTTCATTGAAGCGCTCCGCCGCGGTCAAAAGCAGATCGTTCCTTACAATCCCCTCCGCGTCTTTTGCCGCATAATCCACATAATCCTGCGGCGTCCTCCCCGGAAGGATATAGGCGTTGATCGCGTTGACGCCCGCCGCCAGGCATCCGCTTCTTTTGATATGCGCTTTCTCTGCGACCAGTACCGACAGCTGCGACTGCTCACTGAGCGTCAGCGCCGCATAACAGCCCGCCGTGCCGCCGCCAATGATCAGCACATCCGCTTTTTTCGTTTTGATGTCAAGCTCTTTTCTCATGGTTCCCTTTCCCTGCTCATCTCGGCATATTTTCAATCACCCGGCATGTCTCTGCCAGTTCCGCTTCCCCGTGCGCATACGAGAGAAACGCCGCCTCATACTGGGACGGAGCCAGATAGATCCCGTGCTCCAGCATATATTGAAAATACACGGCATACTGTCCGGCATCCGACCGCATGACCGACGCATGATCCGTTACCGGATGTTCCGTAAAAAAGACGCTCATCAGCGAACCGGCCCGGTTGACCTGCACGCGGTTTCCAAAGGTGCGCCGCACGGACTCCGCAATCCGCTGCGCCGCCGCATCGATCGCCGGATAGATCGCTCTTCCTTCTTCTTCTAAAATACGAAGCGTCTCGATCCCGGCCGTTACGGCAACCGGATTCCCCGAAAGCGTTCCCGCCTGATAGACGCCGCCTGACGGCGCAACGAGATCCATGCACTCTTTTTTCCCGCCATAAGCCGCTAACGGCATTCCTCCGCCGACGATCTTGCCAAGTGTCGTCAGATCCGGCATTACCCCGTAAGATTCCTGCGCTCCGCCAAGCCCTAACCGAAAACCGGTAATGACTTCATCAAAGATCAGAAGCGCCCCGTACCGGTCCGCCAGTTCCCGCAGCTTCTGCAGAAACCCGTCCTCCGGCGGCACGACGCCCATATTCGCAGCGACCGGTTCTGCAAGGATCGCGGCGATCTCATCCGGATATTCCCCGAACAAGGCTTCCACGGAGGCCGCATCGTTGTATTCCGCGACAAGCGTATGCTTCGCGTAATCCGCCGGAACGCCCAGGCTGTCCGGCATCGACTGCGTGAGCACTCCGGAGCCTGCTTTTACCAGAAGGCCGTCCGAATGCCCGTGATAACAGCCGCGGAATTTGATGATCTTATCCCGCCCCGTGTAAGCCCTCGCCACGCGGACGGCGCTCATGACCGCCTCCGTTCCGGAATTAACGAGACGCACTTTCTCCACGGACGGCACCAGTTCGATGATCAGCTCCGCCAGAACCGCCTCTTTTTCCGTTGGAGCGCCAAAGGTCAGCCCCTGTTCACAGGCGCGCTTTACAGCCTCCACTACTCTTTCGTCCGCGTGCCCCAGGATTCCGGGACCCCACGAACATACATAATCGATGTATCGATTGCCGTCCGCGTCATAAAGATAGGCGCCTTTTGCCGATTCGATAAACACCGGATTGCGGTTTACCGCGCCAAATGCCCGTACCGGGCTGTTGACTCCGCCCGGCATCAGCCGTTTGGAGCGTTCAAACAATTCGTCCGATTTTTTGTGTTCCATTTTCCGTCATTCCTCTTCCGCCAGCCATTTCGCCGCATCCAGCGCATGGTAGGTAATAATGATCTTTGCGCCCGCACGTTTGATCGCCGTTAAGTTTTCCATTACGATCCGCTTTTCGTCAATCCAGCCGTTTGCGGCGGCGGCCTTCACCATAGCGTACTCGCCGCTGACATTGTATGCGGCCAGCGGGCAGCAGGTCCGGTCGGAAACTTCCCGGACGATATCCAGATAGGCAAGCGCGGGTTTTACCATGATGATATCCGCACCTTCCTCGATGTCCGTCTCGCACTCCCGCAGCGCTTCCCTCCGGTTGGCCGGATCCATCTGATAAGTTCTCCTGTCCCCGAATGAAGGTGCGGAATGCGCCGCATCCCGGAACGGCGAATAGTAGCCGGACGCAAATTTGGCGCTGTAAGCCATGATCATGGTATCGGAAAAACCGTTTTCATCCAGAACATCCCGCAGATAGCGCACCCGGCCGTCCATCATATCCGATGGAGCGATGATATCGGCTCCGGCTTTTGCCATAGAAAGTGCCATCTTTCCCAGCGGCACCAGTGTTTCGTCGTTTAAGATCTTATGTCCCCGGAGCAGGCCGCAATGGCCGTGTGATGTATATTCGCACAGGCACACGTCCGCGATCACCAGAAGCTCCGGCAGTTTGGCCTTGATCCGCCGGATCGCCGTCTGCACGACGCCCGCGTCATTCCAGGCTCCGCTTCCGTTTTCATCCTTCTCTTTCGGGATCCCGAACAGCAGAACCGCCGGAATGCCCGCATCCGCCACGCGGTCGAGTTCCTCGTCCATCCGGTCAACGGAATACTGATAGATTCCCGGCATGGAATCCACCGGATTCTTAATATCCTCTCCCTCGATCAGAAACATCGGGTAAACCAGATCGGTTCTGCTGACCGCTGTTTCACGAACAAGGCTTCTTACCGCTTCATTGGCGCGCAGCCTTCTCATCCGTACCATTGTCCTCACTCCTGTTTTTCATTCTCTAAAATAATTTCCGCCAGCCCCGCAGCCGTCGGTATCCGGGCGGTCAGATCCGCCCGCCGCCCTTCTTTCCGGAGGCGCTGCGCCGTCGCTTCCCCGATGCAGACCAGTTTCGCCTTCTGCGGAAGGCGGATGTTCTTTTGGTCCGTCTCACGGAAAAAATCCCTCACTCCGGAAGCGCTTGCAAAGACCAGATAATCCAGATCTTCGATCTCTGCGCCGGTTTTCCCGGTCAGAACGCCTTTTACTTCATAAACCGGAAGGTCGGTATAAGTTATGCCGTGGCGGCGGAAAATGCCGGTCAGTCCGGCGCTTCCTCCTCCGGCTCTCGGGATCAGAACCCTTTCTTTCTTCCGCACAACGACGGAAAATTCCTCTGCAAAGGTTTCCGTTGTATATCCGGACGGAAGAAAGTCTGCGTAAAATCCGTATTCCGCCAGCTTTTCCGCGGTTCCGCTCCCGAGCGCCGCAAATTTCAAATGCGCCAGCCTGCGCAGATCGATCCGCGCATCCCTTACCGCTTCAAAGAATACCGAAACGCCGTTTGCACTCGTAAAGGCCACCCATTGATAACGCTCCAGTTCCGCCAGTTTTCGGTACAGTCCGCTCTTCTCCGCATCGGCGCATACTTCCATCCGGCAGAGCCAGACCGGCTGGATTCCTTCTGCTTCCAGTTCCGCCGCAAGTTTCCGGTAGAAGTGCGGTGTGGCCGTTATCCCTGCCCGGCGCCGTTTCTTTCCGTCTAAGAAGCAATATCCCGCCGTTTTGCCTACGGCGATCACCGCCGGAGCCTGCATCTTCTGTTCCCGCGCTTTCGGCGCGATATCCGCAAGCGTTCCGCGCAGGATCCGCTGGCGCGGCGTCGTTCCTTCCGAAATCACGGCGGCATCGGTCTGCGGATCCATCCCCGCCGCAAGCAGGCCGCCCGCGATCTCTTTCAGATGCCCCGCTCCCATTAAAAAAATGAGCGTTCCGCCCATCTGCACAAGCGCGGAATAATCACAGACCGGACCGCCCCGGCTGGAGTGTCCGGCGATCACATGGAAACTCCGGCTGACATTCCTGTGCGTAACCGGGATCCCCGCGCACTCTAAGACCGCTACCGCAGACGTTACGCCGGGCACGATCTCAAAATCAATCCCGTGCTCCGCCAGCACTTCGGCTTCCTCGCCGCCCCGGCCGAACACAAACGGATCGCCGCCTTTCAGCCGCACCACTTCGCGGTACGTTCCGGCGCATTCTAAAAGAACCGCGTTGATCTCCTCCTGCGTCTTTGTGTGGCAGCCCGCCTGTTTTCCGGCGTAGATCTTCCGGCAGTCCGTTTTCGTCTGCATCAGAAGTTCCTGCGGAACCAGCCGGTCATAAACCAGCGCGTCGCAGCGCCGGATCAGTTCCAGCCCCCGGACGGTGACATAACCGGGATCTCCGGGGCCCGCGCCCACAAGATATACTTTTCCCATCTGCTGCCGCCTCTCTTTCGCAAAGATTTTCCGCAAAACGCACGTTATAACGATCCCGCCAGCTGCCCGGCCAGCCCCAGCGCCTGTGCCCGGTGATCTTCCTCATGATTCCAGAAAACCGTTTCATCCGCGCACCGGGGCGCGCCTTCCGCTTCCATGCAGATCCTAAGACGCATCTTTTGGCTGTCCGCCTCGGCAAAGACGCCGATCGCCGCATGGCAGCCCGCCTGAAGGATCTGCAGCACCCTGCGCTCCGCGGCCAGTTCCAGAGAGGCGCGCCAGTCAGAGACCGCTCCGGCGAGTGCCGATGCGCTGCTTCCTGTTTTGCCTTCGATCGCAATGATTCCCTGTCCGCCCGCGCTCAGCATCTCCTCCTCGGTAAAATAACGGTACCAAAATCCGCTCTCCTGCTCCATTCCCAGCCGCTTCAGCCCCGCCGCCGCTAAGATCACGCCGTCGCAGACTCCGCTTTTCAGCTTCTGCAGCCGGGTGGGTACATTCCCCCGAAGCTCCAGAAACGACGCGTCCGGCAGAAGCGCTTTCATCTGGAACCGGCGCCGCGGGCTTCCGGTTCCGATCAGCGGATGCTCCAATTCCTCCAGACAAACGCCGCTTCTTGTCACCAGCACGTCCCGCGCATCCTGCCGCGGCAGAACCCCGGCAATCACAAAACGCTCATCGTCTTCCACCGGCAGATCTTTCGCGCTGTGCACGGCAAGATCGATCTCTCCGGCCAGCAGCGCCTCCTCGATTTCCGCGATAAAAGCTCCCTTTCCGCCAAACTCGCGCAGCGGCAGATCCGGCATCCGGTCTCCTTTCGTGCGGATAACGACGGTTTCGATCTTAAGTTCGGGATGGTGCTTTTTTAATTCCCGCGCCGCAAGTTTCGTCTGTATCTGCGCTAAGGCGCTCCCTCTTGTTCCGATCCTGATCTTCATTTCTTCCATTTTTATGCTGTCCCGCCTCCGCCTTCCCTTTCTTCATCCGGCTGACCGGATACGAATCCAGCAGCCCGGTAATGACGGTCTGCGGAATCTCTCCGTTATGTTCCGCTCCATAAGCGATCAAGCGGTAAAACAGTTCTCTGCGATTCTTTTCTTCCGGAATACGCGCCTGAATGTCCTTCCGGCAGTTCCCCAGCGTCTCCGCAATCCGGGCGAAATACTCCGGAATACACGCATCGATCCTGTCTTTCAGGTAAGACGCCGCCGCCGGGCTTTTTCCTCCGGTCGAAACTGCCGCCAGAATATCCCCTTTCTGCACGATCGCCGGAAAAATAAAATCGCAGTCCTCTTTCCGGTCTACGGTATTGACCGGGATCTTCCTCTGCCTGCACCACACCGCGATCTCATGGTTCTTGCTTCCGCTGTCCGTCGCCGCGATCACAAGATCCGCTCCTTCCAGATCCGCCGGTTCGATCTCTTTTCTGCGGAGGACGATCTGCGGATGCTTCCGGGATAATTCCCAAAGTTCCGGGAGTATGTCTTTTGCGGTTAGCCAAAGCTCTGCGCCGAAAGGCAGCATCGTTTTGACCTTCCGGCAGGCCGTTCTGCCGCCGCCCGCGATCAGGCACCGCTTTCCTTCCAGCTCCGCCATAAATGGAAAATAACTCATTGCTGCGCACCGCTCTTTTTTAATTTATTAAGTCTGCTTTTAAATTCCCATAAATAGAGCTTATTTAAAGTCTCTTCTGTACATTCCTCGATAATATGTTCCGCCTTTTCCTTTTCGGTGAGCCGGATGCTGCGGTTTGCTCTTGCAGCGTTCCGGAAAAAGTCGATATCCAGAAATGTAATGCCGGATTCCTTTTGCAGCGTCCGGTCGATGTCGCCCGGCACTGCCAGATCTACCAGAAGTTTCTGCCCGCCCTCCGGCACTGTGCGGCGATACTCCTGGCCTGTTATGGTTTCCTGCGGGCTGACCGTCGCGCTGACCACCGCATCCGCCTGCTGCAGCCACTGATAGCGGTCCGCGAACCGAATCCATCTCATCCGCGCCTGATCTTTGGAAATGTCTGCACCCGCGCGCTCCTTTCTGCTTGCCCCGATTACCGGGATCCCTTTCGCCAGCAGGTCTTTGGCGACAATGCTGCCGATCTTTCCTGCCGCTCCGATCACAAGCACCGTCCCGTTTTCTTTCGGGATCCCCTTCACCGACGTCAGATAATGCTCGATCTCGTTTGCGGTCAGCGTTCCGATGGAGAGCGGTGTCGTCGAAAGCGCCGTCTGCGATTTTGCACGCTTGGCCGCACGGAACGCGGCCTGAAAGACAATATTTAATTCCCCGTCCGCAGAGCCGCACTCCGACGCCATCCGGTAAGCTTCCCGGACCTGATGCAGGATCTCATCTTCTCCGAGCACCATAGAATCCAGACCGGCGCACACCAGAAACAAATGCCGGACAGCCGCGCCCCCGCTGCAGCAGAGGCCGTAACGCCGGAGCTCCTGTTCTTTTACCCGACGGGCCTCGGCAAGCGCCAGCACCGCCCGGCCGAACGCGTCGCTGCTTCCGCTCACATAGATTTCGCACCGGCTGCAGGTCGAAAGCACGACCGCGCCGGATACTTTTTCTTTCTTATACAGACGCTCCAGAAACGCTTCCTGTTCTTCCGGCAGAAACGCAAACCGTTCCCGCACGGCAAGCGGAGCTTTCCGGTAGCTTACGCTGATGCAAAACATATTCCGTCATCCTATTCCGTGATCTGCAGTTCGTGAACCGTTACCTGTTTCTCCCTGTCAATATGAAACGCTTTAAGGACCGGATGGTCCATATCCTGCAGCGACAGGATCAGATAGTCCGCCGCCGGATCATACGCCAGACGCTTATCCTCTTCGGAAGGCCGCGCCGGAGATTCCGGGTGCGAATGAAAATTTCCGAGCAGAACGAACCCGTTCGCCCGCGCATCCTTGACCGCCGCAAGCTGTTCCTTCGGATCCATGGAAAAATGCTCCCTGCTCGCATCGACATTCGTAAGGAGATAGACTTTCCGGACGGTCTTATCCTCTCCGTCCGCTTCTCCTGCAAGCAGCCCGCACGCTTCGTTCGGCAGTCCCCTGATACAGTGCTTTAGAATCGTCCGGTACTGTTCTTCCTTCATTTTCAGCATACTTGATCCCTCTATTCCTGTTTCTTAAGATCGCACTCCGCCTGCTCATAATCGATCAGCTCCGTAATTTCCGGATGTTCGCCGCAGACGGCGCAGTTTTTATCCACCGGAAGCTTCACCGTCCGAAACTGCATCTTTAACGCGTCATAGGTCAAAAGCCGTCCGGTCAGAAGTTCTCCCTGACCGATGATGTATTTGACCGCCTCCATTGCCTGAAGGCTTCCGATCACGCCGCCCATCGCGCCGATCACGCCCGCCTGTTTACAGGTCGGAACGGCATCTTTCGGCGGCGGATTCTTAAATACGCACCGGTAGCACGGCCCCTCCCCCGGCACATAGGTCATCAGCTGCCCCTGAAACCGGATGATCCCCGCATGGGAAAACGGCTTCTTCGCCATTACGCAGGCATCATTGATCAAGAACTTTGCCGGAAAATTGTCTGTGCCGTCCAGAATAAAATCATAATCCGCGATCAGTTCCATGATATTGGCCGATGTGACAAACGTCCGGTAGGTTTTGACCGTTACGTCCGGATTAATGGCGGTCATCGTCTCCGCCGCCGACTTTACCTTAGCCTTTCCGATATCGTTCGTGCTGTGGATGATCTGCCTCTGCAGATTGGACAGATCCACTTCATCCGCGTCCGCAATCCCGATCGTGCCGACGCCCGCCGCAGCCAGATACATGGCGGCCGGCGCTCCTAAGCCGCCCGCGCCGATGATCAGCACTTTGGCATTCAGCAGCTTTTTCTGTCCCTTTACCCCGACCTCTTTTAAGATAATATGGCGGGAATACCGTTCTAACTGTTCGTTGGTAAATGCCATCCGGCTGCGCCTCCTCCCATGAAATATAAAAATTCCACGACATCGCCGTCTTTTAACACGGTGGTGTCAAAATCTTCTCTCTTCACAAACTCGTCGTTGATCGTTACCGTTACATACTCCGGGCTTTCCACGTCTTCTTTTTCCAGTAAAACCGGAAGTTTCAGCCCGTCCTCATATTCTTTTTTGTTTCCTGCTACTGTGATCGTCATAACTGCCTCCTTTTCATTCATACCGTTTATCCATGCTGTTCATCCATGTCGTTCATCTATGCCGTCCATCCACGCCGTTCATCCACGCCGCTCATCCACGCTGTTCATCCACGCCGTTCATCCACGCCGTTGCCTGCGGCAAGGAGCCTCGATAACGCTTCCTTGGAAACGACTCCCTGCAGACGCCCGGTTTCTTTTCCTTCATAAAAAGCCAGAAACGTCGGGGCTGCCGTAATCCCGTACCGTCCGGCAAGTTCTTCCTCATAATTGACGTTTACCTTATAAACGGATGCGGTTTCTTCGTTTTCCTCTTCGATCTCCCCGACGATCCCCGCCATCATCTTGCACGGGGCGCAGCTATCGGAGTAAAAATCCACCAGCACCGGTTTCGCACTGTGCAAAACCAGCCCGTCAAAATTGTCCGCCGTAACTCTCTGTGCCATGACGTTGCGCTCCTATTCTCCCGTTTTCCTTACGATCAGGGTATATGTTCCGTTGTCGTTCTCGTTCAGCTTTAAGATCTGGTGCCCCTCTTCCTTGATGCTTCTCGGTACGTTCTGCACCGGCTCGCCGTCATTCATAACCACCGCCAGAATCTGTCCGTCGTCCAGTTCTTCCAGCGCCGCTTTCGCTTTGACAAAAGTCACAGGGCAGACCACATCCGTAATATCTACAGTGTCATCTACGGTATAATCACTCATCATAGGCCTCCTTCATCGCTTCGATAAATTTCTCTTTCCCGACCCGCTCGATCGTAAAACGGAAACGCTCGCCGGGATCGGCATAGTCGTCAAAAAACTGGATCGCCGCATCCGTAACCCGGTAGAGCTGCTCTTTTCCGCTGATCGGCGGCAGCGGCGCAAAACCCGCGCTGATGTTGTTCCCAAAGGTTCCGCCGAAGGAAACGATATAAGCGGGCTGCGTTTCCCATGCATCGGCCGGGCAGGATTTCACACATCGCCCGCAGTCGTTGCACCGGTCGTAATCGACATGGATCCGGCCGTCCGTAAACGTAACCGCCTCCTTCCGGCAGGCCTTTACGCAGACGCCGCAGCCGATACAGGCATCTTCTTTCCATTCGACTTTCAATGCGCCCTTGATCCCGACGTCGTTTTCCTCCGCTTTCAGGCAGTTGTTCGAACAACCGGTCACCCCGAATTTGAATTTGTGCGGAAGCTCCCTTCCGAAGTACCTCTGATCGAGTTCCTGCGCCAGTTCCGAGGTGTCGATATTGCCGCTCGGGCAAATGCGGTTCCCCTGACAGGCCGTCACGGTCCGCACCCTCGGCCCGCACACGCCCGGCCGGCAGCCGCCTTCGGCCAGCTCGGCTTTCACTTCGTCGATGTCCTTTAACTTGATAAACGGGATCTCCACTCCCTGGCGGCTGGTCAGATGCACATAACCCTCTCCGTATTTCTCCGCAACCTCCGCGATCTTGGCAAGGTTTTCGGCCGTAAGCGTCCCTCCTACGACCTGTAAGCGCAGAGAAAAGTTATCTTTCTGTTTCTGGCGCATGAATCCGCCTTTTTTCAAGGTTGTATAATCTACATTTGACATTTATTCTCCTCCGTTTCCTGCTTCTTTCATGCGGAAAGGACCGCATTTTCAAAATCCGCTTTCAAATCTTTGATATCTTCGATCCCCACGCTCACGCGCACCAGATCGTCATAGACGCCGGACAATTCCTGTTCCGCGCGGCTTAAATGCGCGGCGATCGTGGATGCCGGATGAATGACCAGCGTCTTGGTATCGCCGATATTCGAGAGGATATACGGCAGCTTCAAAGCGTTGATGATCCGAAACGCCCGTTCCCTGCTGCCTGCCCGAAACGTCAGCAGCGCGCCGTAGCGGCCGTGAAACTGCCTGTTCGCCAGTTCCCGGTCCGGATTCGCCGCCAGTCCCGGATAGTTCACCGTAATCCCGTGCCCGATCCCTTCTAAGAATCCGGCAAGCTCAAGCGCATTCGCACACTCCCGCTCCATGCGGAGGCCGAGCGTTTCCAGTCCGATGGTGTTTAAAAACGCATTCTGCGGAGCCAGACAGGCGCCCAGATTCCGGAACAGTCCGTTCCGGAGTTTGGCAGTATACGCCATTTTCCCGAACCGGAGGTATTCCTTCATGCCCGGATAACGCTTGGCATCCCAGACAAAATTTCCGCCGCACACTAGAATCCCGCTGATCGCATCGCTGCTTCCGTTGATATATTTGGAAGAAGAATGGACGACGATATCCGCGCCCAGCTCCAGCGGCCGAACCAGATACGGCGTCGCCGCGGTATTATCGATGATAAGCGGGATCCCATGCGCATGGGCCGCGGCCGCCGTTGCCGCAATATCCGTTACGTCCAGTTTCGGATTCCCGATGGTTTCCGCAAATACCGCCCTCGTCTTATCCGTGATCACTTCTTCATACGCCTCCGGGACATTCTCCGCGGCATAGCGGGTATGGATCCCGAACGCTTCCAGTTCTTCAAACAATTCCACCGTCCCGCCGTAAAGCCCCGGCGCCGCCGCGATCTCATCACCCGTCTGCAGGATATTCAGCAGCGCATTGGAAACGGCTGCCATTCCCGACGCACAGGCGACGGCGGCAATCCCGCCTTCGAGCTCCGTAATCCGGCGTTCAAATGCTTCCACGGTCGGATTATTGATCCTGGAATAAGAAAATCCCATTGCCTGATTGGCAAATATTTTCTCCAGCTTCTCCGCGCTTTCATGTGCAAACGCACTGGACTGGTATATCGGAACCGTCGTCGCTCCAAACGGGTAATCCGGCTTTCTCCCGTGCAAGAGCGAAGTATTAAATCCATAAGCTGTCATCTGGCTCACTCCTATCCAAATCTGTTACTATCATAAACTCATAAACATACTTTGTCAATATGTTAGTATGTTTTTAGTGTATCAAACCGCGGACCGCAACATGATCTTCCCTTGCCGCAGGGCGAATGCTCAGATCACGTAATTGTCTCCGCTGCCGTGCTCATTGATCAGATCGGCGATCGTGATATTTTCCAGATAATCGTTGATGACTTTCTCCAGCCCTTCCCACATCCGGACCGTCCGGCACTCCGCATACCATTCGCACTGGTTCGGCTTTTTCTCCAGACATGTGACCGGAACCAGCGGGCCTTCCGTTACCTGTAAAATACTGCGCACCGTATATTCCTCCGCTTTTTTGGCCGGACGGTAACCGCCGCCCTTCCCCCGGAGCGAATACACAAAATCGTTCTTTTTCAATAACGAAATGATCGCCTCCAGATATTTTTCCGAAATATGCTGCCGCTGCGCAATATCCATCAGCGAAATGTATTCTCCGTTGTCATGCTCCACCAGATCCATGATCACCCGGATCGCATAACGGCCTTTTGTTGATATTTTCATATACCCCACCTCCACAAACATACTTTACCATAGGGTTTATATATTTTTCAAGTAAAAATACGCTCGCAAAGGTTCGGCTCGTAATAGTTCAGCCTTACTAGACTAGAATACCACCATATCCGTCTGCAGCGCCAGATTTTCCAGCGGGATTACTTCATTTCCGCGCGTGACGAAGATACGGTACAGAAAAACTTTCACCGCTTCCCCCGCCCTGATCGCCGGTTCGCCGGGATTGCGCTTCGCCGCCAGCACCGCATCGTTCACGCGGATGCGCAGCTCCGTCCGGTCGCCCCGGAAGGATACGCTCTCCACAATGCCTTCGGAAGCGGTTCTCTCGTACTGGATCTTCTCATCCTGCTTATAGACTTTGACAAACTCCGGGCGGATCAGCACCCTGTCCACATGATCCAGCTCCGCAAACGAGCGGAAATCATGGTAATCCGGAAGTTCTGCATTCTGCCCGAAAAAGGAGGCGGTAAACGCCGTCTGCGGATTGCGGTAGATCTCTTCCGGCGTTCCGATCTGTTCGATATGCCCCTGATTCGTTAAAATGATCTCGTCCGCCACTTCGATCGCTTCATCCTGATCGTGCGTTACAAAAATGCTGGTGATCCCCAGCTTCCCGATCATTTCTTTCAGCCAGCTGCGCAGTTCCTGCCGCACCTTGGCGTCGATCGCCGCAAACGGCTCATCCAGAAGCAGAAGCTGCGGATTCGGCGCAAGCGCCCTCGCAAACGCGACTCTCTGCCGCTGCCCGCCGGAAAGCTGGTTCGGATAGCGGTTTTCCATTCCTTTTAAGCTGACCAGTTCGAGAAGGCTGTCTACCCGTTCCTTGATCTGTGCTTTCGGGATCTTCTTCACCTTAAGCCCCATCGCGATATTGTCATAAACGGTCATATAGCGGAACAGGGCGTAATTTTGAAAGACAAAACCGATCCCCCGTCTGCTGGCGGGGATCTCATTCACCACCTGCCCGTCAATGACGATGTTTCCGCTATCCGGCGTTTCCAGTCCCGCGATCATGCGCAGGATAGTCGTTTTCCCGCTTCCGCTGGGTCCTAAAAGCGCCACCAGCTTTCCTTTTTCAATGGTAAAACTGATATTGTCCGACGCCTGAAAACTGCCGAAATGCTTGTTGATCCCCTGCAGTTCTACGTAATTTTGCATTGTATCAGCCATAATGATTCCTCTCCTGCGATTTTTTCCCTTTATATTCCAAAACGCTTCTTAACACCAGCACAACCACCGCCATGATGACCAGAAGCGAGGATACCGCAAAAGCGCCGGTAAAGTCATACCCCTGATACAAAAGTTCCACGTACAGCGGCATCGTGTTGGTCTTTCCCCGCAGATGCCCGGATAAAACGGATACCGCGCCGAACTCTCCCATAGCCCTTGCCGTACACAGCACCACGCCGTACAACAAAGCCCACTTGATATGCGGAAACGTGACTTTCCGGAAAATGGTAAACGCACCGGCGCCCATCAGCGCGGCCGCTTCCTCCTCGTCGGTTCCCTCTGCGGTAAGAACCGGGATCAGTTCCCGCGAAATATAAGGAAACGTGACAAAGATCGTCGCCAGGATCACGCCCGGCACGGCAAAGATGATCTTAATGTTCATGCGCTGCAGCCCGTCGTAGAGAAAGCTCTGCCGACCGAACGTCAGGACAAAGATCAGGCCGGCAATGACCGGCGAAACGGTCAGCGGCAGATCGATCAGCGTCGAGATGACCTTTTTTCCCTTAAAATGAAACTTGGTAATGCACCATGCGGCACACAGCCCGAAAAGCGTATTCACGCCGAGCGCCCACAGCACCGCTTTTAACGTCAGCAGAACCGCATCCAGCGCATATTCATCCGTGATCGCCGCCAGATAGGCGCTAAAGCCCTCCCGCAGAGCCGTCGCAATGATGTAGACCAGCGGCAGGATCAGCATGACGGTCAAAAACACCGCGCACAGCAGGATTAAAAAATACCGGAAAATCCGTCTGCTTGTCTTTTCTGTTTTTTCCATACATTTTTCCTCCTAGACGATCCCGCTGACCTTCTTTGACGCCCTGCTCTGGATAAAGGCATTGATCAGCAGGATCAGAAACGAAGCCAGCAGCATGACCAGCGCGATCGAAGTCGCGCTTGCATAGTCATACTCCTGCAGCTGCGCCATGATCACAAGCGGAGCGATCTCCGTTTTAAAAGGCGTATTCCCGGCAATAAACACCACGCTTCCGTACTCTCCCAGGCACCGCGCAAACGCCAGGGTAAACCCGGAGAGCCATGCGGGAAAAATCTCCGGGAAAATGACCTTCCAGTAGGTGCGGACCGGACCAAAGCCCAAAATCTGCGCCGCTTCTTCATACTGGGGATCCATCTTCTCGAGCACCGGCTGAACGCTCCGCACGACAAACGGGATCCCGATAAAGATCAATGCAATGATGATCCCGGTCTTTGTGTAAGCGATCCGGATTCCCAGCTTTGCAAACAGGCTTCCTACCCATCCGTTCTCCGTCGTCAGATGCGTCAGCGCGATCCCGGCTACCGCGGTCGGAAGGGCAAACGGCAGCTCGATCAGGCCATCCATGATCCGCTTCCCCGGAAAACGGTAGCGCACCAGCACCCACGCCAGGATCAGCCCCATGCCCGCATTGACCGCGGCCGCCGCAAACGCGGTCACAAAACTTACGCCGTAACTCGCCAGCACCCGCGGCCTCGTAATGGTCCGGATCAGTTCCGCCGGTGAAAGCTGAACGGAAAAAACAACCAGCGAACACAGCGGAATGATCACGATCAGACCGAGAATTGTCATTGTGATGCCGAACGATAAACCAAACCCCGGTATCACTCTTGTTTTTTTTGTGCTTTTTCTTTTCATCATGATTTATTTCCGGCACTTTCCTGCTCTTTAATCCTGCTCTTCATAAATGCTGTCGAACAATCCGCCGTCGGCAAAGTGCTTTTCTTTCGCTTCTTTCCATCCGCCGAAGTGCTCAATATCCGTCAGCTCGATATCGGAAATGATCCAGCGCCCGTCCTCCGGAATTTCCGTAATGCTCTTGCTGTCCGTATCATATGTATAATCAGCCAGCACCTCCTGATCGGAAGGACGGTAAAAGTTCTGCGCCTCGATCTCCTGTGCTTCTTTGGAATAGAGATAAGAGAGATATTCCTCCGCAACATCTCTGGTTCCCCGGTGATCCACCACTTCATCGACGACTGCAACGGTCGGCTGGCACAAGATCGATACGGACGGGATCACGATCTCATATTCGCCCGGATACTCCTGCAGGGACAAAAACGCCTCGTTTTCCCATGCCAGCAGCACGTCGCCCTGCTGATTCTCGACAAACGATGTGGTCGCCCCTCTTGCGCCCGAATCCAATACGACAACGTTCTCATAAATCTTTTTCATGTTTTCGAGGATTTCATCCTCGCTCTGCCCCTGTTTCTCAAAATAGTACCATGCGGCCAGATAATTCCAGCAAGCCCCTCCGGACGTCTTCGGATTCGGCGTAATGATGCCGATGTCATCGCCAAGCAGGTCATCCCAGTCATGGATATTCTTCGGATTGCCGCTCCGTACCAGAAATACGATCGTGGAAGTATACGGCGAGCTGTCCAGATCAAATTCCGAAGTAAAACCGTCTTCGATCAGCCCCGCATCCGCTACTGCCTGCACATCGCCCTCCAGCGCCAGCGTTACCACATCCGCTTCCAGTCCGTTGGCTACCTCTAACGCCTGTTTTCCGGATCCGCCGTGAGACTGGGTAATGCTTACCTCCTGCCCCGTAGTCTCCTTCCAGTGCTCTGCAAACAACTGGTTATATGCTTCATATAGTTCGCGGGTAGGATCGTAGGAAACATTCGTGATCTCTACCGAATCCGCACCGCCTTCTGTGCCGGATCCACCGGAAGCACCGCTTCCTCCGCCGCACGCAGCCGTCTCCAGTGCCAGCGCAGCCGTCAAAGCCAATACCATCCATTTTCTCTTTTTCATCTTACATCTCTCCCTTTCCTCTTTGTATAACATATTATACATATAGGTACTATATGTTTTATGGGTAAAGAATATCCGAAAGCTTTTTCTTCTTAAGCTTCCAGATATTCGATTACGCTGTGAGCCGCAATATTGCCCTCGCCCACGGCCTTGGCATACTGATAAGGCCGTCCGGTACAGTCTCCTGCGGCGTAAACGCCGGGAAGGCTTGCTGCCATGCTGCGGTCAACCGCAATATGGCCGTTTTCCATCTTAAGATCCGAAAACAGCGTGCCGGGTGCGATCGAATCGCGCAGGCAGAACACCCCGTCCGCCTTCAGAATACTCCCGTCGTCCAGCCGGACGCCGCTGACGCGTTCCCCGCCCAGGATCTCTGCGGCTTTCCCGCTTACGATCGTAATGTTCTCCTGTTCAAACGTCCTCTCCATCCGGTACTGCGGCAGATAGTAAACATCCGCGGCCAGCTGCGCCAGATAACGCGCTTCGTGTTCAAAACGGGCGGAGCCGCAGATCACGGCGACGGTTCTGCCCCGGTATAATCCGCCGTCGCAGGTCGCGCAATAGCTGACGCCCTGTCCCAGCAGTTCCTGCTCTCCGGGGAGCGTATGAACCGCCGCGGTTCCGGTCGCCAGAATGACCGTTTCCGCCTCATAAAAATCCGCGCCAGCCATCAGCACGTAATGGCCGTTCATCGGCAGAACCGACGTAACCATCCGTTCCGTGATAGCAATATCCATCTCTTTGATCTGCGCCAGAAACGCTCTGCACAATTCCTCACCGGAAACGCCGGGCAGCCCCGGATAATTAAAAATGCGCTCCGCCTTAGAAATCTTACTGCTTAACTCTTTGCTCCCGATCCATATAAAATTCTTCTCGTGCACTTTTAAGTTCAGCGCGGCGGAAATCCCCGCCGCGCCTGTGCCTATGATCGCGGAATCGTAAACCATTCCCTGTCTCTCCTATCTTCCTCCGAATAACGGGGTGGATAAATACCGGTCGCCGGAATCCGGAAGCAGCACTACGATATTCTTTCCCTTGTTCTCCGGACGCGCCGCCAGGATCCGCGCCGCCTTCAATGCGGCTCCGGAAGAAATTCCCACCAGAATGCCCTCGCTGACCGCAAAAGCTCTTCCTTCTTCAAATGCATCTTCATTCTCGATCGCCAGGATCTCATCGTAAATCTTCGTATTCAGCACTTCCGGAACGAATCCCGCGCCGATTCCCTGAATCTTGTGCGCTCCCGAGATCCCTTTGGAAAGCACCGGGCTTCCCGCCGGTTCCACCGCTACGACTTTCACATCCGGATTCTGCTCCTTCAAATATTCCCCGACGCCGGTGATCGTTCCGCCGGTTCCGACACCGGCGATAAAAATATCGACTTTCCCGTCCGTCTGCTCCCAGATCTCCGGGCCGGTCGTTGCTTTATGGACGGCCGGATTCGCCGGATTCACAAACTGTCCCAGAATCACCGCATCCGGGATCTCCTTCGTCAGTTCTTCCGCCCGCGCGATCGCGCCCTTCATTCCCTTCGCGCCTTCGGTCAGCACGAGTTCCGCGCCGTATGCCTTAAGCAGGTTCCTTCGCTCAACGCTCATCGTATCCGGAAGCGTTAAGATCGCCCGGTAGCCCTTCGCCGCCGCAACCGCCGCAAGCCCGATCCCGGTGTTGCCGCTGGTCGGCTCGATAATCGTCGCTCCCGGCTTTAAGATTCCCTTCTTCTCGGCGTCTTCGATCATCGCCAGCGCGATACGATCCTTCACGGAACCGGCCGGATTTAAGTATTCCAGCTTCGCGAGCAGCGTTACATCCGTAATCCCCGCTTTCTTCGTATAACCATTTAATCTTAACAGCGGTGTGCCTCCGATCAGTTCCAACGCGCTTTCTTTGATTTGACTCATTGTGATTTCCTCCTTTTTCCTATTATCCTATATGTCCTATAGGTTTATCTGGCTATAAAAGGCATTATAGCCATGAGGACTCGTCTTGTCAATACCTTTTTTTAATAAAATGTACCGGAAGAATGGTTTTGATTCATCCGGTACATTTTTCTTTCACTGTTTCTTTGAATTCATCCGTATCTATTTAATCCATATCCAGGATCATCTGCATACAGCCGTAGATTCCCGCGTCATTCCCAAGGGAAGCCAGCGCAAATTTCGTATTCCGGCACGCATGGAACGATGTTTCAATATAATGCTTCTGGATCGTCTCGATCAGGATCTCTCCTGCTTTCGATACGCCTCCGCCGATCACGATGATCTCCGGATCTACCACGCAGGATAAATTGGAAAGAGCCGCTCCGAGAATCTCGCCGAGTTCGTCTACAAGGCCGAGCGCTACTTCGTCCCCGGCTTTCGCCTCATCGAAGATATCCTTCGCCGTCAGATCCGTATAGTTGCGCAGAGCCGTTTCTTCGGAAGTCTTTGCTAACTTCCTCTTTGCCATCCGAACGATCCCCGTCGCCGATGTATACTGTTCCAGACAGCCGTACTGGCCGCAGTTGCACGGCTCAATCTCATCGTTATTGACGGTGATATGCCCGATCTCGCCGCCCGCGCCGTGCGCGCCCGCTACGACCTTGCCGTTTACAATGATCCCGCCGCCGACGCCTGTTCCCAGCGTAACCATGACAACGTCTTTGCTGCCTTTCGCGCCGCCCTGCCACATTTCGCCCAATGCGGCGACATTTGCGTCATTTCCGACCCTGACGCTTAATCCGGTCAGCGCCGATAAGTCTTCTTCCACATGAACGGTTCCCCATCCCAGATTCACGCAGCCGTTGACAACGCCGTCGCTCCGTACCGGACCCGGCACGCCGATCCCGATTCCCTGCACTTCGCTCTTGCTGATCCCCTCCTGCGCCAGCTTATTATCGACTGCCTGCGCAATATCGGAAAGAATCGATTTCCCGTTGTCCGCGGTATCCGTCTGGATCTCCCACTTATCCGCCAGTTTCCCGTCCGTTTCAAAAAAACCCATTTTAATGGTAGTTCCCCCGACATCTACCCCAAAACCATATTTCTTCACTGAAAAACCTCCTATCCATTTTTTCTCATTGTAGCATATCCGGCGCCCGCAATCCAGTAAAAAGCGCTGATTTTATCAGCCAGACGGATTGTCCGGCGCCTGTTCGCCGTTCCCGTTATCCGGCTGCTGCTCCTGACCGCCGTTCTCCTGATCCCCATTCTCCTGATCCTGACCGTTCTGTCCGCCATTCTGTCCGCCTTCCTGCCCTCCGTTTCCTTCACCGGCAGGATTCTGGGCGTTGTCGCTTCCGCCGTTTCCTGCGTTTCCGTCATCCGCGCCTTCCGCCGGTGGATTCTCCGGCGCGTTCTCCTGAGGATTTTCCTCTTCCGGAGGGTTCTCCTCTTCCGGTTCTTCCGGCGGAAGCAGACCGCCGCCGGTCAGATCCTGCTGATTCTGAAAATCGTCCGACAACTGCGCATACGGCAGAAAGTCCAACGGCGCCAGCCCTTCGTGGATCCCTTCCATGAAACTGCGCCAGATCTCCATCGGGTAAGTTCCTCCCTGTAATCCCGGCACTTCTTTCGGATAATCGTAGCCGACCCACACGCTCGTCGTATAATAACGCGTATAGCCGACAAACCAGCCGTCTTTCTTGTCGTTCGTCGTTCCGGTCTTTCCTGCGCACGGCATATTGGCAAGCGCACCCGCGCGTCCCGTTCCTTCTGTCATAACGGTCGTCATGACATCCGTCATCATTCTGGACGCCGTTTCCTTATAGACCGCCTTCTCTTCCTGTTCCGCCGCGTAGATGATATTGTCGTCCGAATCCGTGATGGATTTCACGCAGGTCGGTTCCCGGTACAGCCCGTCATTCTCCAGCGCGGCATAGGCGGACGCCATTTCAACAGTCGAAACGCCCGTGGTAAAACCGCCCAGAGAGGTCGGCAGCACATAATCCGATTCTACGATATTGGTAAAATTCATCTCTTTTAAATATTGCAGGCCGACTTCCGGCGTCAGCCGCTCATACAGCTGCCACGCCACGGTATTTAACGACTGCTGCACCGCAAAGCGGATCGAAACGTCCCCGAAATAAGTTCCGCTCGCATTACTCGGCCCGCCCTCAAACTGATGGTCGTTTACGATCGACTCCGGCGTCAGCCCCCTCTCGAAGCAAGGGGTATACACGATCAAAGGCTTGATCGAGCTGCCCGGCTGGCGGTGGCTCTGGTACGCGCGGTTCAGTGTATAGGTGGAAAATTCCTGACTCCTGCCCCCGACGATGGCGACGACAAACCCGGTGGAATTGTCGATACAGGTTGCCGCGCCCTGAAGCGCGTAAACACCGTCGTCCCCCGCCTCCGTAAAGCCGGAAAGGACGTTGTCTACGGCATTCTGCAGGCTTTTCTGCTGCTCCGTATCGATGGAGGTATAGATCTTGTATCCTCCGCTGTCGAGCTGCTTCCGGCAGGTCGCAAATACTTCGTCGTACTCTTCCTCGTATGCCTTCTCTTCTTCTTCCGAATCGAAATAATAGCGCAGCTCAAACCCGGAATTTTCCATCAATGCCTGCGTCGCACAGTAGTACGTATAAGTATCGACGTAATTATTCCATACGGCAGACGTTTCCTGCGGAGGATTTAACACGATCTCCTCCCGGATCGCCCGCTCATAGGCAAGCGGAGAAATTTTTCCGTCGTCCAGCATGTTTTTCAAGATCAGGTTCCGCCGCTCGATCGTGTTGTCGTAATGAACCAGCGGATCGTAATAGGTCGGACTGTTCGGGATCGCGCACAAAAAAGCGATCTGCGAAAGATCCAGTTCATCCAGTTCGCAATTGAAATATCCATGGCACGCCGATGCGATCCCGTAATATCCGTTGGCAAAATAAATATCGTTTAAGTAAAATTCCAGAATTTTCTTCTTGCTGTAATGCTTCTCCAGTTCCAGCGCCAGAAACATCTGCTTGATCTTGTACTGCCAGGTTTTCCCCGATTCCAGATATGTAAGCTTCGCAAGCTGCATGGTGATGGTGCTTCCGCCCTGCGTCACTTCCCCGTTCTCCAGCATGGCCTTGACGGCCCGCAGGATCCCTTTATAATCCACGCCCTTATGGCTGTAAAATTTCTTATCCTCGATACTGATGATCGCCGTGATATAATCCGCCGGAATATCGGCATACGATACATACGCCGCTTCCCGTTGGCCGCGCCCCTCCGAGATCAGATTCCCGTCTTTGTCATAGATCGAGCTTGTCAGGGACGGGATAAACGTCTTTTCCGTAGTCTGCGCCACCAGTTCCTGCGCTTCGCGCCTCAGCTGCTGGACTTCTTCCGCGTAACCGCCGAAATAATAGTAAGCAAAAGCGCCGAGGACAAGGATCATCAGCAAAATCTGCAGTTTTATCGTAAACCAGAAAAAGCGATGCTTTTTCTTCTTTTTCTTCTTCGCCATGGCCGGTCTTTCTCCTTATAACCCGTTCGCTCATAAGGTATTGTATACTTTTTCCCCTTTTTATGCAATCCGGACGGCCTTGCCGGCCGCCCGGAAAAAATATCGGGTTTTACTGTTCCATCTGCTTTCCCAGAAACTGCGCGGCCGTCTGAACCAGCTGCTTGGCCGTTTCGGATTTCCACTTATCCTCGTTTTTGCCGTAAAGGATCACGGAACCGATGCTGTCGCCGTTGCAGATAATCGTCGAGATCGCTTCCATCGGAAAATCCCCGCCGTCGTCTAAGGTAATCCGGATAAACGCGTTTTCCTCCGAGGAAACCTGTAAGGAGCCGCGCCGCTCGATCAGAGTCTCCAGTTCCCTTGTCAGCGGCTTCCCGTCATATTCCCTCTTCTTCGGACCCGCCGCCGCCACGACATAATCCCGGTCCGTAATGCAGACCAGTTCGCCTGTCGTCTGCGAAAGGCTTTCCGCGTAACTTTCGGCAAACTCCCGCAGCTCCCCGATCGGAGAGTATTTTTTCAGCATGATCTCGCCCTCGCGGTTAGTAAAAATTTCCAGCGGATCGCCCTCGCGGATGCGGAGCGTCCTGCGTATTTCTTTCGGTACTACGATCCTTCCCAGATCATCTATCCGTCTCACTATGCCAGTTGCTGTCATATGCTTCCTCCATCTACAAAATTCGTATTTTTTTCTTGGTAAAGTTCAATGGTAGTAGTATTTGTAAATGAAGTGAAAATATACCTTGCAGCGGCTCTGTTTCAGCAGATCGGCGCTTCTTTTATTTTTTCCGCGATCTCGTCGCAGATCTCCTTTTTCGTTCTGCCGTCCGTCGCGACTGTGATATCCGCCGCCGCTTCATACAGCGCGCGGCGCTTCTCCATGAGCTGCGCGATGTATTCCACATTCATGTTCCCGTTTAAGATCGGACGGTCTTTGCTGTAACGGACGCGTTCGAAGATGGTTTCCGGTTTTGCCGTCAGATATACGATCTTTCCGCTGCGCTTCATCTCCTGCGTATTCTCCGGACGGATCACAACCCCGCCGCCGCAGGAAACGACCGTATTTCCCTCTTCCGCGATCGTGCGCACCAGTGCGCTCTCGATCTCCCGGAAATGATCCTCGCCGTATTTCTCAAAAATCCCGGTAATCGGCATTCCCTGTTCTTTTACGATCCGCTCATCCATCTCCACCAGTTCCATATGCAGACGATCGCACAGCAGTTCTGCGATCGTGCTTTTTCCGGCTCCCATAAAACCGATCAGATAAATATTCATCCTTTTGTCCTTTCTACTGGAAAAACCGCTCTTTGACTTCTTCTACCGGCATATCCATCCCGGTGTAGAGCTTAAATGCGGCGACACCCTGCCACAGCAGCATTCCCTTTCCGCCTATGCAGGTACAGCCGGCCGCTTTGGCGTCTTTCAACAGTTTCGTTTCCACCGGATCGTAGACTGCGTCTGCGACCACCAGTCCCGGATAAAAAGCGTCCGGATCCTTGACCACGCTCTCCTGATCCATCGGCTTCATCCCGACGATCGTCGCGTTTGCAAAAATATCGCTGGAACGGATCTCTTTTTTCATCTGTCCGGCATCGTCAATATCGTAAACATTCACCGTGATCGAAGGAACCGCTTTTCGGATCTTTTCCGCCATCACCAGCGTCCGTTCAAAAAACGCATCTTTCTTATTTAAAATCGTGATCTCTCTTGCCCCGTCCAGTGCGCACTGTACCTGGATCGCAGTCGCCGCGCCGCCGCCTCCGGCAACGGTGATCTTCTTTCCTTTCACTTCGATCCCGTGGTCTTTGAGATTGCTGACAAAACCTTCGCCGTCCGTGATGTAGCCGGTCAGTTTCCCGTCGTCATTGACGATCGTGTTGACCGCCCCGATGATCTCTGCCGCCGGAGAAAGCTCATCGACATATTTTGCCGCTTCCATCTTATCCGGCATGGTGACATTACAGCCACGCATATGGAAAAGGCGCATGGCCGCAATCGCATCTTTGACCTCGGATTCCTTGATATCAAACGCCGTGTAGACGTAATCCAGCCCCAGGCGGGCAAAACTGTAATTATACATCGCCGGAGAGCCGGAATGGCCGACCGGAGAACCGATCAGCGCCAGCAGCCCGGTATGGCCTGTAATTCTGCTTTCCATTCTTTTATCCTCCTTGAAACCTTTATGCTTAACTTAAATATGTAACAATAACTCCATCGGGGCATCGATCAGCCGTTTGGCGCCGCTTTCGATCAGCTCTTCCCGGCTCCGGAACCCCCAGGTTACGGAAATGCAGCGGATCCCCGCATTCTCCGCCGTCTTAATATCCGTTTCGGAATCGCCGACATACCACGCCTCTTCTTTTGCGGCGTTTAACTCTTCAAGCGCCTTCTCCACGGTATCCGGCGACGGTTTCCGGGCGACGCCCTTCTGCTCCCCGATTGCTGTTTCGGTATAGTCCCGGAAATGCTCCCGGCTTAATTCCTTGACCGCGGCGTCCGGCTTGTTGGATACGATCGCCGTACAGATCCCCCGCCGCTTTAATTCTTCCAGCATCGGCAAAATCTCCGGATACGGCCTGGTTTTATCCTTACAGTGCTCCTGATAATAGCGGAGAAATTCCCCGAACACCGCCTCATACTCCGGATTCTCCTTCCCGCCCGGAACAGCGCGGCTGATCAAAAGCCCTGCGCCGTTTCCGACAAAACGGCGTACCTCTTCGATACTGCGTTCCGGCAGATTCCGGGAACGCAGCGCCGCATTGACCGCATCCGTCAGATCCTGCAGCGTATCCAAAAGCGTTCCGTCCAGATCGAAAATGACCGCTTTTGTTTTCGGCGCGCTTTCCTGCGACTGCTTTCTCTTCTCAAAATAGCCGATCATTCTGCGCTCCAAAACGGCCTTGATCGCCGACTCGGAAGGATATTCGCTGATCCCGTCCTTCCCCAGCACCATTCGCGGAACCGTATTATGGAGCCTGCAGTATTTCTGATATTCCGGTATCATCATTTCGATCGGGATATAGCCTCCGGCCTTCGTCGTATGGCCGCCCCCGGAACCGATCCCTTCGCTGATCTCCTCCGCAAGCTCGTTGGCCAGAACTTCTTTCACGCAGCTGCGCACGGAGAATTTCACGCCGCTTTGCATGACGCAGAAAGCCATGCAGACATCCACCGCATCGACTTCCAGCACCAGATCGCTGATGATCCCTAAAAGGTTGGGATCACATTCCGCCGCCTTGATGATCGAACAGCGGTATTCCTCGATATAGTCGCTGCGCATCAGCGCCGCACCCGCGATCTCCAGATCCTCGATCGACATATTCGCATTGCGGAACAGCGTCAGTTTCCGCTTGTTAAAGGCGGCTTCATCGCGCAGCTGTTTATCCAGCGGATGTGCGATCTCCGCCAGATTTCCGGTATCCATATACAAACCGTAGTACAGCGCCGTCGCCAGATCCTCGTTTTCGTTCGCATCGTAGCGCTCGTCTTTTAACATCTGCCAGATCAGCGTTGCGCAGGATCCGAGAAAACTCCGGACTTCGTTCATCTCCGGCAGCGGCACGCTGACTGTATGATGGTCGATCACCGCCACTTTTTCCGCGTCAAAATGCGTCACATTGCCGCCGTGGTACTGGCAGTCCACCGTTAAGAGCAGCGGCGGCTTTTCCTCTAATTGATCCACATGCACGACAGGGATATGGAGCTGCTCGATCATCAGCTTTAAATTTCCTTTCCGGATCAGGCTCCTCCCCCCGTAGATCACCGATGAATGTTTCCCGTGATCCTTCAGATAAAGATACACGGCGTAGCCGCATGCCAGCGCATCCGCATCCGGATTGTCATGGCACTGGATCACAATATTGTCATAGTCCAGCAGTTCCGATAATCGCAAAATCATTCCCCCTTATTCTATATATGGAAAAAACAGACTGCTCCTGTTTTTCTCATCAAACATGGAATTATATTGAAGCGCTTCATAATTCCGGATCCATTCCGCCTCTTTCCCTTCCGCGTCCTCCGTATGAAGGTAGCCGCCCGCGCTCTTCGAGTAATACCCGCGGGAATTGATCGCCGGAACCGCTTCCTGCATATCCGCAAGGAACCTATGGTACGGCGGCAGTTCGATCCCCGCCCGCTCCAGCGTCATCGTAGACAGATAATTCAGGCTGGTGACAGGCACCGTTTCCTCCTCCGTTTCGTAATTGGTCCAGATGAAAAACGGCACGGTATACAGCGCTTCCAGTTCCTCCAGCGTCAGATTGGAAAGCCCCTTTCCGTTTAAGATCGGGTAAAAATTGGAATTCAGGCTCGGCTGATGATCCCCGAAAAAAACGATCTCCACCGGATCCTCTTCCTGCGAAAAATAAGTGATCAGCTTCTCTAACGCCTGATCGCTCTGATGCACCAGAGAAAAATACTGGTTGGCGTCCGTGTACGAGCGTCCCAGTTTGTAGACATCTTCGTTAAAATTGTCATACGTCTGTGCATAACCGCCGTGGTTCTGCATCGTAATCCCCATCAGAAACAGCTTCTCATTGACTCCGCGGCTCTCATAGCGCGCAATGATCTTATCGTAAAGCTCCTCATCCGTGATATATTCCCGGAGCACTTTCGTCTGGTCAAAATCCTGAATAAAATGCATCTCGTCATATCCCAGATCCGGATAGACCTGATTGCGGCTCCAGCCGGTTTCATAATACGGATGCATCGCCACGCATGTATAGCCGATATTCTTTAATTCCGATACGATCGACGTCGGCGTCCGGCTGATATACTGCTGATAGACAACCGAACCGGCCGGCAGAAACGCCATCGAATTGCCCGTCATGTACTCCCATTCCGAATTCGGGGTTTTGGCTCCGAACACAGAAGAAAGCGCATATCCTTTTACCGTATTCTCCGAAAGGGAATCCATAAAAGGCGTAAGCGGTTCGTTGGTTTCCAATTCACCGAGCACGCTAAGATCGGCAAACGATTCGTTCATGATCACGATGATCGTGGGTTCCTTCCCGCCGGTTCCCGTCCCGGAACGGAGCGTCTCCCGATCCTGATATTCCTCTTCGAGTTCAGCGACCAGTTCCTTTGAATAGCCCTCCGGCTCCCCGACATAGCTGTCCCGGATGCTTAAGATAAAATTCAAAAGGTAGCCGTTGCGGTACGTTCCTTTCTTCTCCCAGGTTTCCGTATTGATCCCCTGCACGTCCAGATAGACGATCATGCCGGCGATCACCGCGAGCATGACAGAGATCACGCGCATATGGAACTTCTGCTGAAAAACTACATGGCATTTCCGCACGAACGCGATGAAAAGCACGGACGCGAGGATCACATACGCCCCCCGGTCCTCCAGCCGCAGCCGGTAGGTTCCCGCGACGCTTAAGCCCGTTCCGATCGAGCGCAGATCGGCAAAAATAAACTCATTCTGCCGGAAAAGATAGACAAAATAATTGATAAATCCGAACACCAGCAGGATCACATGGGATATGATGCATGTCAGCCCGGCATTACAGGTAAACAGATGCACGATCAGGTAAAACGCCAGACAGCAGAGCGCATTTAAAAACAGCATCCGATCCGTCGTCCGGTTAAAAAGCTCCGGTTCCAGCAGAAGATACTGAATGGAAAACATCGTAAACGCCGCGCCCCCGGCAAAGAGAATGGACGCCCACAGCCATGGCAGCCTTTCGTCCAGCGTGATCGTTACGCTTTTGATCAGGTAATAAAGCGCCCCGAAAACCAAAAGCACCCACCAGCGGAACCCGACCGCGAAGAACAACACAAGCGCCGGGAAAAAAACGACAGCCAGACGGATATTATTCTTTTTCTCATACTCAAACCCGATTTTCATAATATTTACAATACAACAAAATTCCCGGTATGGCAACCGGGAATCTTGAACTTAAGCACGGAGCGCCTGTTCGCACTCCGGCGTTTTCTTTTTGATATTGCTGTAGCCTTTCGGGTAATAAGGATGCTCTTTCCAGAGCTTTTCCGCCGTTTCGCCCCACTCTGCGGCGTACTCCTGGCATTTTGCGCAGAGGTGCTCCACCGGCTCCGCTTCCTCAACGTCGGTGGAATGCGCGCCGGTCTGCCTGACCATTTCCTGCAGAATTTCCGGGTTCTCCAGCATCGGGCAGGGACGCAGCATATTGTCGTTAAACGGCTGGTTCTCCCGGTAGGCCATAAACAGCGGCTGCTTTAGGCAGTCTAAAAGGCTCATCTCCCGGATATTGGCTCCGGAATAGTGGATAAAGACGCACGGTTCCACGTCTCCCCGCGGATTGATGTGGCAGTAATTGCGCCCTCCCGCAATACAGCCTCCGACAAACTCCCCGTCGTTCTGAAAATCCATTACAAAGATCTCCTTGCCTCCCTCGCCGGCGCGTACCTCCCGGATCCGGTGGTAGATATATTCCCGCTGCTCCTTCGTCGGCATCAGCTCCGGCGCCGCGTTCATCCCGACCGGCATCAGGTGGAAATACCACGCAAAGCGGCTTCCATGCTCGATCAGCAGATCAAAAAATTCATCTGATGTCACGGAATCGATATTATTCCTCGTATAACAGACGCTGGTTCCAAAGATCAGCCCGTTTTCATGCAATAAATCCATTGCATCCAGCACTTTTGCATACACGCCCTCCCCGCGGCGGAAATCATTGGTATCTTCAAACCCTTCCAGCGAAAGGGAAAGCGAGAGATTTCCCACGCGCTTCATATCGTCGCACAGCTTCCGGTCCACCAGCGTGCCGTTCGTATAGCAGTGGAAGGCACATTCCCGGTGCTTTTCGCACAGCCGCAGGATATCCGCCTTCCGCACCAGCGGCTCGCCGCCGGTCATCATATAAAAATACGTCCCGAGCTCCTTTCCCTGCGTTACGATGCGGTCCATCTCCTCAAACGTCAGATTGAGTTTATTCCCGTATTCCGCCGCCCAGCAGCCGGTACAATGCAGATTGCACGCGCTGGTCGGATCCATCAGGATCAGCCACGGGATATTGCACTGTTCCTTTTCCCGCATCCTCCGGATCTTCTTCGTTCCGGCAAATCCCGCCTGATAGCCGAGGTTTAGCGCCGTCATTCTGGCAACCCTCGGATCGGTCTCGTCTAACAGCCGGTTCGCAAATTTCATCCACTTGTGCTCCGGATTGCTGATGACCGCATCCACGGCCTCATACGATTCTTTTGTATAATGCTTCCCCATCGTCTTTCGAGTCAGCTTCGCAATCCTTTCAAACCCTTTCCCGCGGTCTTTCCTCAGTCCATATAATACGGCGTCGATCGCAGCCGCAAACGCCTGCCGTTCTGCAGCATCCTTTAAACTCACTGTTCCCATCCTCCGTCACGTCGTTTTGAATACTACATTAGTATATACCGGATTCCCGCGCTTCATTCAGATAAATACTGACGCGCCGTCTCAACAATTTCCTCCGGAAACGACAAAACAGCCAGAAGATCGATGGCATTTCTGCCTTTCCCGATTCCTCTGCGGAGGCGGTAATCAAACAAAATGTCGGATTCCCGGATATTGCTGTCGAAATAATAGCCCTCGTAAAGGCCGAAAAGACGTTCCACCAGTGCAAGATCATGCGAAGCCGCGACCACAAGGCAGTTTTTCCCGGCCAGATAGCGCAGGATGGCTTCCGAAGCGGCCAGCCGCTCCGGCGCATTGGTGCCGCGCAGGATCTCGTCGATCACGCAGAAGACCGGTGTAGTGTCCTCCACTGCATCCACGATCCGTTTCAGGTAACGCACTTCCTTCATATAATAACTTTCGCCGGATAAGATATCGTCGCGCACCGCCATCGAACTCATCACCCGGAACTTTGTCATTCTAAGCGCCTTTGCGCTGCAGGTATGAATGGTCTGCGCCAGAATCGCATTGACCGCCAGCGCTTTGATAAAGGTCGATTTGCCGGACGCATTCGCACCCGTGATCAGGCAGTCTGCCTCCGGTGCAAAATCATTATAGACCGGATGCTCCAGCAGGGGATGATACAGCCCCGACGCTTCCAGTTTCCCGCCTTCGGCAAACTCCGGAATGCAGTAATCGGGAAGGCTTTTCCGGAAAGATGCCGCCGCGATCCCCAGATCGACCTGCCCGACAAATTCATAGATCGTCAAAAGCTCCTCCAGCTTTCCGTCCAGAAGCCGCATGATCCAGTTGTACTGGGTAACATCCAGCAGCGTCACGCCCCACAGATAGTCGCGCAGGATCTCCAGAATATCCCCGGTCACTACGCCCCGCTTGCGCATCTGGAAATTCCCGATCAGCCTTCCGACGGATTCTAATTTTTTGACCGCTTCCCCGATCTCCGGCTCGGTAAACAGTTCCTTCCACTCCGGTTTCCGGATCAGCAGCTTCCCGAAATTGATCAGATGCTTAATGCTTCCCAGCGAATAGAGGTACAGTTCGTATTTCCACTTAATGATGGAATTAATCGTAAGATTGACCAGCGCCGTCAGGATAAAAACGGCGCCCCAGAGAATGTTTCCGGTAATGATCCCGGCCAGAGCGCTGCCCGCCAGAATGGCCTGCGGAATCAGATACCACGCCGTATGCCCCATTTTCAGGTTCTGCGCATTTAAAAGAAACGTCGGCAGATAATAGTCTTCCCTGGATTTTCCGATCCCCTCCAGATGTTCCTCGATCTGCTGGCGTTCCCCGGCATGTTCCGTATAAAAGGCAAGCTGCTTTTCCCACCGGGCGGGATCCAAATTGGCGCCCGGATCGTGCAGCCTTGCATAAAGCGTCTGTTCCCCGATAAAACTCCTCGTGTGATTGATCCGGTAAAACACTTCATCCATGTCGAGATCGTTCCACGTCGTTTCATCGATGCAGCCGTCATGCAGACGGTTCTTTGTATTTTCGTAATAGATCCGGATCTCATCCAGCCGCTGCATCCTGCGTTCCGCACCCGGCATTTTCAGCGGATCTGCTCCAAATTCCGCGTATCTTCGCTCTTCCTGCTTTTTCCGGACGGCCTTATGCCGGATCCGGAAGAAAATCGCCGCAAAGACGACTGCAACCGGAATCAGATAATATAAAACTTCCATGATATTCTCAACTTAAATTTCAAAAAATTCCCTGATCTGTCCCAGAATGATCTCCATGAGCCTTCTGCGCGCTTCCACGCTCGCCCATGCGATGTGCGGCGTAATCAAAAGCCGGTCGCAGTCCTTCAGTTCCCTGAGCGGATTATCCGCGCGCATCGGCTCCGCGGAAAGCACATCCAGCCCCGCAGCCGCGATCTTTCCGGTCCGGAGGGCGTCTGCAAGATCCTGTTCCACAACGATCGGCCCCCGTCCCAGATTAAGGAAGATCGCCGTCTCCTTCATCCGGGCAAATGCTGCCGCATTCATCAGCCCTCTGGTCGCTTCGCTAAGCGGCGCATGAACGGACACCACATCCGACTCCGCAAGCAGTTCTTCCAATCCTGCCCGCGTATAACCCGGCTGGTCATTCTGCCCCGTCGTCGAGTAATAGATCACCCGGCAGCCGAACATCCCTGCGATATCCGCAACTCTCCGCCCGATCGTTCCTAATCCTATAATGCCCCATGTCATCCCGTTTAATTCATGGAATACTTTCGCAAAATGCGTAAACATCACATCGTTGACGTATCTGCCCGATTTCACATAAGAATCATAATAACTGAGCTTCTCCATCAGGTAAAACAGCATCGCAAACGTGTGCTGCGCTACGGACTCCGTGGAATACCCCGCGACATTCCGCCACGCGATCCCTCTTTCGGCAAGATACTCTTTGTCCAGATTATTGGTTCCTGTCGCAGTCACGCAGATCAGCTTCAGATGATCCGCTTCCCCGATCGATCCCGCATTGATCTCTACCTTATTAAGGATCAGCACATCCGCATCCCTGCTGCGCTCTCTGGCCTGCTCCGGCGTGGAAAAATCATACTTCACCACTTCCCCGAGGCTCTCGTATCCGGACAGGTCGATATCTTCCCCGATGGTTTTTACATCCAGAAATACGATCTTCATTTGTCCGATACCGAAAAATGATAAACCGTGCGGCTGTCAAACGCTTCCCCCGCATCCGTCAGCGGCGTCACGAAATTCGGCTCGTTGATGGCGTTCGGGAAAAACTGCGTCTCCAGACAGAACGACGCGCGCCCGTTATAGCTGATCCCGCCTTTTCCCGGATGCCCGCCGATGAAATTCATGGTAAACAGCTGCATTCCGATCCGGTCCGTCAGTACATCCATATGGATCCCGGACTCCGGCGAATAAATCTCCGCCATCTTTTCCACGCCGTCTCCCGTCCGGTCAAGCGCAAAATTATGGTCGTAGCCGCCGCCGTAAGAAAGCTGCTCATGATCCGCTTCAATATCCTGTCCGATGCGTTTTGCCGTGCGGAAATCAAACGGCGTTCCTTCCACTTCGGCGATCTCCCCGGTCGGGATCGCCTTATTGCTGGAAACCGGCGTATAGTGGGACGCATGGATCTCTAAAACATGATCGAGGACATTCGCGCCGTCATGGCCGTTTAAGTTAAAATAACAGTGGTTCGTGAAATTAAAGACCGTCTTCTTGTCTGATACGGCATGATAGTGAATCGCCAGACTGTTATCTTCCGTCACTTCGAATGTAACGTCGATCTCCGCAGTCCCCGGAAATCCTTCGGAAAGATCCGGGCTGGTATAGTGGAATGTGATCCGGTTCTCCTCCTGACTGGCAACAGACCAGATCTGTTCGGAAACCGCATTGCTTCCGCTGTGCAGATTGTTCCCGCGGTCATTGGCTTCCAGCGGATACTCCGTTCCGTCGATCGTAACCTTCGCATTGGAAATGCGGTTGCAGTTTCTTCCGACGGTAGCCCCGAAATACGAGGTTCCTTTCTGATAATCGGAAACATCGTCGTACCCTAAGACCACATCCCGCCTGTTTCCGTCTTTATCCTTTACAAAAATAGATACGACTGTCGCTCCAAAATCGGTTGCGCACACTTCCATCCCCTGTGAATTGGAGATCGTGTAAAGAAACGCTTCTTTTCCTTCTTTTGTTTTCCCGAAAAATTTACTGTTCATATGAAAATCCTCCTGCGCATACTCTTCCTATCTTTAATGATTGTACCTTTTTTCCAAATAGAAGTAAAGGCAGAAGTTTTTACTTTTCCCCTTAAATTTCCAGCGGAGGCTGCCGATATAAATAACATGAATAATATTCTGCATTCGGATACATGTTAAAAGGAGGTCCGTTATGACTACATTTTACAATCATACTACATCCGGCGTTACCCTGACTTCCGATTTTTATATGAAGAATTTCTACAGTGCCAACCGCAACGCCGTCAAAACTTCCTACCGCAAGGACTACACGAAGGAAGAGCTTTCCTATGAGGATTCCCGCGCGCTGAAGCGCGCTTTGAGCAAACTGCGTTCCTATGAATATGACGATGAGGACAACAGCGAGAACATCTATAATACCATCAAGGCATATGTCGATACTTATAACAATACGCTCGATTCCTCCCGCTCCAGCAGCGAGGCGGACGTCAAGCGCTATTCCAAGCAGCTGAAGGCGCTTTCCGACAAATACAGCAACAGCTTAAAGGATATCGGCATTACCGTCGCAAAAGACGGCTCTCTGGCGGTCAATGAGAATCTGCTGAAGGCCGCCGATATGGACAAGGTGAAGCAGGTATTTTCCGAGGACAGCGATTACCTTAGGAAATCCTCTTCGATCACCAAACGGCTGAATGCGAATACTTATGACTGGCTCTACGCACAGCTGACCGGAAGCGGAGCACAGCTGAATATTTCATTGTAGCACAAAGAGGTCATCCATGAAAAAATACCGTTTTCTAATTGCAGCTTTCGCCCTTGTATTCCTTGGGCTTCTCGTTTACTTTGTCGGTCATCCGCTGATCGGGTTCATGTCGGATCCGGAGAAATTCCGGATCTGGGTAGAAGGGAAAGGAATCTGGGGCGTTCTTATTTTTATGGGAATGAATATCGTACAGGTCATACTGGCCGTTATTCCGGGAGGACCGTTTGAGATCGGAGCCGGATACGCGTTCGGCATTGTCCGCGGCACACTGATCTGCGATACCGCCATGACATTAGGAAGCATCCTTACGTTCCTGTTTGCGCGCCGGTTCGGAATACGCTTTGTAGAATTGTTTGTTTCCAAAGAAAAGATCGATTCCGTTAAAATCTTAAAAAACTCCAAAAAGAGGGATGGGATCGTATTTCTGTTTTTCCTCCTGCCCGGTACGCCGAAAGATCTGATCTCTTATCTGGCCGGGCTTACGGACATGAAACTCTCCACCTGGGTTCTGATCAACTTCGTCGGGCGCCTCCCTGCGATCCTTCTGTCGGCCATGAGCGGCAGCGCGTTCAGCAGCAAGCGCTACGGAGCCGCCGCCGGTCTGGTTATCGCGATCGCGGTTCTGTATCTGATCGGTTCTCTGGTGTACCGCTGGCACAACGCGAAGCATCACGAAGAATCTGCATGATTTTATCATAGTTTTCCGGTCTGTGCGGGAAATCGCAGTCCGTGCAGACCTTGATCCGCTTTCCCTCTTTTTCTTTATAGGCCGGATTTCCCGGACAGTCATTGCTATGATAGAGAGGGCAGTAGCAGAACAGGCAGTTAAAGTCCCCGTTGCCCGGATGGCAGGGAAAATACCGGCAGTCCTTGTTCTCAAAGAAGCGGTGCGAATTTTCCATGATCGATCATCTCCCTTTTCCCACAGATCATTTAAAATGATTTGCTGATCACGCTAACGATATGATCTCGGCTTCGATCTCTTTTCATTCGTCATAGGATAATGACGGAACGCAATCTGCAATATTTTCTTAAATTATACTAAAAAATGCTTGTCGTTACAATAAAATTCACTTTGATATATCACTGAATCCGCCTAATAAGGAAACCATCGCAGCCATGTTAGAAGCGGAAAGAATTGCAAAGGATCCATCGGTAAATAAATCTTGATTTTATTTTCTCCGGTATTCCCGGCAGCTTCTGACAAACGAAACGGCAAACTGCGGGTTAGACGGATAATACAAATGCGGGAACCCCCACCAGCGGTTCCTCCCCGTCCAGATGCATTCCCAGCTTTTCCCGCTTACCGGTTTTTGCGCCGTGCAGCCGTCTCCGTTCTGCGTACTGTCAAAATAGTGGAACTCATGTCCTTTGATCCGTGATTTTCGATCCGTCCGGAAGAAACCCGGCAGCTTCTCCGTAATCTCCACATAGCCGAAACGCACCAGTTTTCCCTGATAACTGCATACACCGGGAATCACACCCGCCATCGGATAGCGCTTCCCGTCCTCCGTAACCAATTGTTCATGCAGATACATAAAACCGCCGCATTCCGCAACCGACGGCATTCCCTGCATAATCGCATTCCGAACCGCTTCCCGCATGGATTCATTGGCAGCTAACCGGGCAGCAAACAATTCCGGATAACCGCCGCCCAGCAGGATTCCGTCCGTTCCATCCGGCAGCTTCCGGTCTTTCAGCGGGGAAAACTCCGTCAGTTGCGCCCCCGCCTCACGCAATAACCGAAGATTATCCTCATAATAGAAGTTAAAGGCATCATCCAGAGCGACAGCGATGCGGACCGGCTCCCTTTCATTTGCTTTCTGCCCGGTGCAGACCGCTTTCCTTTCCTCTGTTTCCTGCCCGCCCCGTTCTTTCTGCATCTTTTTTCCGCTTATAATTCGGTTGTCCGGCGGAAGCAGGCGTTCCATCCCGGTACATTCCCGGAGAACTCCTGCCGCCTGCCGGATACGCTGCTGCATCCGCTCCATTTCTTCCGGCATCATAAGCCCCAGATGGCGGCTGCCGATCGCAAATTCTTTATTCTCCGGGAAATATCCCAGCAGTGGAACAGAAAGTTCCTCTTTAACCAGCTCTGCAAGCGCATCATAAGTGTTTCTTGAAACACGATTTAATATTATTCCAATAATCCGTTTGTCCGTATCATAGCTTAACAGCCCTGCCAGAACCGGGATCAGCGTCCTTCCCATTCCATGCGCATCCATAACCAGCACGATCGGAATATCCAGCGTCTGCGCCAGATGGTAGGACGAGCCTTCCTTCCGGATGCCTCCCAGGCCGTCATACAATCCCATGACGCCCTCAACCACGGAAAACTCTTCCAGAGAACGATCCATCCGAAACAGTTCCCGGATCTCCTGCTCTCCTGAAAAAAAGGTATCCAAATTCCGGGAAGGAACCCCGATCACCTTCCGGTGAAACATCGGATCGATATAATCTGGACCGCACTTAAACGCCCGGACCGGAATGCCCCGGTCTTTGCACAGCTGCAGCAGGGCACACACGATCAGCGTTTTTCCGCTGCCGCTCTTCGGCGCGGCAATCATCAGCCCTGTCTTATCCATGAGATTCCTCCCGGTCATGCAGTTTCTCCTCTCCGCAGTTTCCTCTCCGTTCTTCCCGCAGCGCGTCTTTGACCGGAGCTCCCTTCTGCTTCTCCGGCAACCCCAGCCGGAATGAAATGACAAAAACCGGATTCTCCGCCTGCATCATATGATAATTTCCCGCCGTGCGGGAACGGCTGATCTGCACCTGCACGATCTCTTCCTCACAGACCGGGATCTCCTGAAAAATCTGCGGAATGCTTCCGGCTGTTTCCAGCGTCACTGCCGTCAGGACGACGCGGATTCCGGGAGCCTTTTCGAAAAGCGTAAGCAGAATCTCCTTTAACGCCCCGCCGCTTCCCCCGATCAATGCATGGGTTGGCGCAGGCAGCCAAGCCAGCGCTTCCGGAGCGGTTCCTTCCACAACCGTTACATTATGCAGGTGAAAGCTCCGGCAGTTTTCCCGGATCAGTTCCGCCGCTTCCGGCTTCCGCTCGACGGCATAAACCCGGATCCTGCTGCTCCTTGCCGCCACCTCCGCCGCAAAGGAGCCGGTTCCGCTCCCGATATCGTAAACAACCGCCTGTTCCGTCACTCCCAGTTTGCAGATTGCGATTTCCCGCACCTCTTCTTTGGTCATCGGCACCTGTCCCCGCAAAAAGCGCTGATCGTTCCATCCATGCGTAACCGGTTTTTCCTGCGGGGCCGGATTTCGGATCAGGCATACATAAAGCCCTTCTTTTGTAAGCGTCCGGCATTCCTGCGGCGTATATTCCCGAATGGTCTCCTCCGGATATGACAGCTGATATCCTGCCGTTATACGACAGCGCTCCAGCCTTTCTTCTTCTAAAAGTTGTCCGATCGCGCAAAGATCCGCCGCGCCGGACAGCAGTACAAAGACCGCTTCCCGATGGAAAACCTCCTCGAGCAGTCTGCCTTTCCAGTACCCGGTATCCTTTTCCCCGTGGATGCTTATGATCGCGGCATCCTGCCACGGCAGCCCCGCCGCCGCCGCCAGATAGGACACGCAGGAAATTCCGGGGCAGATCTGCACATGTTCAATGCCCGCTTTCAAAAGCCCCTGGCGCAGCTTCCTGCAGCCGCTGTAAAATCCCGTATCCCCGGAGAACAAGACTGCCGCCCGAAGATCCCGGCAGATATTCTCCTGCTGCAGACGCATCAGCTCCGGCAGAATCCGTTCGGCCTGATAATAAGGAAACATCTGCCCGGCAGATACCGGCAGCGCTTTCTGCGCCGCCGCTAAAACCCGCGGTGCACCAAAGAGAACATCCGCCTCCCGAACCGCCTGTTTTCCTTCTTCCGTCCAGCTTCCGGTTCCGCCCATTCCGATTCCGGCCAGAGTAACCCGGATCCGTTCTCTGGCACTTTCCTGCAGAACGGCCTGGATTTTTGTTCCCGTAAGGCGTTCCAGCTGTTCCAGAACTTCCGAAAACGACAATCCTTCTTCTTTCGGACTTCCGATCACAAAACAGGAGATTCCGAGCGCCTGCGCCGCTTTCTGCTTTTCCCGGAAACCACCGGCAGCGCCGCTCTGCTTCGTAACAAGACAGGCGATCCGGTATTGCCGAATGAGCGCTTGATTCAGTTCTTCCGTAAACGGTCCCTGCATGGCCAGAATCTGTTTCCCGGCGATGCCGCATTCTTCACAGATGCGGATGCTCTCTGCGCTCGGAAGCACGCGCACATACAGGCGTTTCCGGACTTCTTCCTCTTTCGCGTAACAGGAAAGTTCCTTGCTCCCTGTCGTCAGAAGGATATTGCCTCTGACCTCTTTTAACGCATCCGCACACGCCTGCGCTCCGTCAAACCAGCGTTCCCAGCCGCCTGTTTCCCAACCGGCGTCCGCGGCGTCTTCCTCACGTTTCAGGCGGAAACAGGGGATCCCGCTGCCCTTTACGCTCTCCCGGATATTTGCGGAGGCTTCTTCGGCAAACGGATGAGTCGCATCTACAACCGCCAGATAACCGCCGTCCCGGCAGAATCCGCGCATTTCCTCCGCCGTCATCCTGCCCTGGCGCACCGTCGCATGCGCAAGGTGCGGCATTACCAGTTCCCCGTATTCCGTCGCTACGCAGACCGTACAATCAACCCCGGCCGCCGCCAGGCATTCCGCCAGCCGTTTTCCCTCTGTTGTTCCTGAATAGATCAATACCGGCTTCATAAGCGGTAACCCCTTTTCGTGACTAGTGCATCCCCGATCATTTCCGATTGGGAATTTCCGATAAAAACGGTCGTAAACATATTGACCTGCGTCTCCATCAGCTCCCGGAAGGTGCAGATATGCTTTCTGGTTCCTTCCCGCCCGATATTTTCCACATAACCGCAGGGGCGTTCCGGCTCCACACCGTTTTCCAGAAGCACCCGGCAGGCGCGCCCCAGATAATCCGCACGTTTACGGCTGGACGGATTGTAAAGGGCGATCGCAAAATCTCCGGCCGCCGCCGCCGCAAGCCGTTTTTCGATCTGCTCCCACGGCGTCAGAAGATCGCTGAGGCTGATTGCGCAGAAGTCATGGTTTAACGGCGCACCCAAAAGCGCCGCCCCGCTGCTTGCCGCGGTCACCCCCGGAATAACCGTCAGCCGACAGTCCGGATACTGCGGCAAAAGCTCGTACATCAGCGACGCCAGCCCGTAGATCCCGGCATCCCCGCTGCACACCAGCGCCGTTTTTTTGCCTTTTTCGGCCTCTTCATAACACATCCGGCAGCGCTTTTCCTCCTGCCGCATCGGCGCAGAAAGAAATTCCTTACCGGAAAACCGTTCTTTCAGCAGCGACAGATACAGCGGATATCCCACAATGACCTCGCTTTCTTCCAGTGCCTCCGCCGCTTCCTGTGTCATCGCCGCCCCGCTGCCCGGCCCGATCCCTATGATTTTAATTTCATGCTCCGCTTTCTTCTCCATCAAAACAAATACTCCATTTTCTCCGCGCAAGCGCGACCGTGATCCCGTTTCCCGCCTGCTTTTTCACAACCAGTTCCGCCCCTTCCCCGGCCGCGGCCATCGCCGCGCGTTCGCACACGTTATCAACGCCGACCTGTTCCTTTACAAATCCGGAGCTGCTGTATTCGCCCGGCACGTTGAAAAGCTCTTCTTTGGAAAAAGTCAGAAACGGGATGCCATGCTCCGCCGCCCAGACATTCAGCCCCGGCTCTTCCTTTTTCCGGTCGATCGACGCCAGATAGGCGATGTCTTTGGCTTCGGTCGGAACGGTTCTTTTGATCCAATCCGCAATCTCTTCTTTGGTCTTTCCTTTCCGGCATCCGATCCCAAGCACGTAAATCTTCGGTTTCAGGCCAAGAATCCCTTTTTCCAGCGCTTCCGGCTCCTCAGAGATCACAAGATCCGTTTCCGGGCCGGGCGGATACGCGGTGCGCTGCAGTTCCCTGCGCCATCCGGTGATCCGAACGCCGGGTTGAACAGATACGGCCGCCTGTTCGCCGCGGAGCAGCTTTGCGGAAAACTTTGCAATTCCTTCCTTATTAACAATAGTAAGCCGGTTTTTCCGTGCAAAAACATCAACGGCAAATATGCCGCGTACATCCGTCGCCGTAGTGATCACCGCGGCTGCGCCGCAGCGGTCGGAAATGCGCATTGCCAGTTCATTAGCCCCGCCGACATGGCCGGACAGGATCGGAATGACAAACCGGCCGGCCTCGTCCAGTACCAGTACCGGACTGTCCGATAATTTATCCCTGACAAACGGCGCGATCGTCCGGACGGCGATCCCGCACGCCCCGATAAAAACCAGTGCGCTTTTCTCCGAGAAACAGCGCTTCGCCCATTCCTGCAGCGGACATTCCGCTTTGCGGTAAGCGACGGTTTCCGGCTGCCACCCGTCGAAAATCCTCTCCGCAAGCATACGCCCCCGCTCCGTAAAGGCTGCCGCTTCAATCTTCATACCCGTTTTCTCCTGTACTCTGTTTCAAAATCCGGCGCATACAGCCGCGATCGTTCATAACGGCGGTGCGCAATCGCTTCTCCTACCAGTACGACTGCCGTCTTTGTGATCTGATGCGCTTCCGCCGTTTCCGCAAGCTCCGATACTTTACAGAGATAAGCCTCTTCTTCCGGCCATGTCGCTTTATAGACCAGCGCCGCCGGCGTATCCGCTTCATAACCGCCCGCGATCAGCTTTCTGCTCAATTCCCCTAACATTCCTGCGCTGAGATAAACAGCCATCGATGCATGGTGCGCGGCAAGGCTTTCGATCCGCTCCGCTTCCGGAACCGGCGTTCTGCCTTCCATGCGCGTGATGATCAAAGACTGGGAGATCCCCGGAAGGGTATATTCCAGATTCAACGCCGCAGCCGCGCCGAAACAAGCGCTGACTCCGGGACAGCTCTCATACAAGATTCCCTTCTGCTCCAGCAGATCCATCTGCTCGCGCACCGCGCCGTAAAGGCTCGGTTCCCCGGTATGCAGCCGGACCGTGGTTTTTTGTTCCGCTTCCGCCTTTTCGATCACGCCGATCACTTCTTCCAGCGTCATATACGCGCTGTTGTAACGCACGCAGTCCGCTTTTGCATAATCCAGAAGTTCCGGATTCACCAGCGAACCGGCATAGACGACCACATCCGCCTGCTGCAGAAGGCGCATCCCTCTTACCGTGATCAGATCCGCGGCACCGCTCCCTGCTCCTACAAAATAAACCATTTCAACACTCCTTTATCAGCGCACCCGCGCCTTTGCTCTTTGCCAGTTCCCCGGATTCATTGGAGTACAGAATGCACTCAATCTGCATCCTCCCTCCGGCCCGGCGGTTCAGATAAAACAGGGCGCGTTCCAAAACATCTGCCATCGCAGCTTCCAGCAGCCCATTTTCCCGCAGAATATGCACCGCCTCTTCCGTTACCGTACAGTCCAAGATCTGCCCGAGCACCTCCGTCTGCAGTCCGGCGGTCTTTCCCTGCCGTCTTGCGCCGCGCAGAGCCGCCGCCGCTAAAAGCTCCATCCGGCAGTCTCCCTCTTTGGAGTGGGTGTTTAAGATTCCTCCGGACAGCTTGATGAGCTTTCCGATGTGCCCGATCAGAAGCATCCGGGTAAATCCGAGCTCCACCGCCATATCAATGGTATCCCCGATAAAATTGCTGCATTTGACGCTCCGGTTCAGATCGTACCCATACGTCCGCTTCAAAAATTCCTGCCCGTAGTTTCCCGGTGAAACGGCAAGCACGTTCTGTCCTTCCTCCCGTTTCTGGCGCAGTTCCACATAGACCGCATCCAGAAGCGCCCGTGAGCTCATCGGCTCCACAATTCCGCTCGTCCCGAGGATCGAGATCCCGCCGACGATCCCGAGCCTTGGATTAAAGGTTTTCTCTGCAAGGCGCTCTCCTTCCGGCACGGCAATAACGATCCGAAGCCCTCCCGCATGATCGCAGAGTGCACAGACTTCCGAAACTTCCTTCCGGATCATCTCTCTGGGAACATGATTGATCGCGGCGGCTCCGACCGGCTGATCCAGCCCCGGCCGTGTCACTGTTCCGACTCCGGCCCCTCCTTCGATCAAAATTCCCTGCCCTTCTTCCTGAATCGCGGGAAAAGAAACCTCCGCATAGATCCGCGTTCCGGTCGTGACATCCGGATCGTCCCCGCCGTCTTTTTCCACCGCACAGCGCACCATCCGTTCTTCCCTCCGGATATCCAGGATCTCTGCCGTATACGGGATCCCTCCGGGTGTTTCGATCGTAATCTTATGTTTTTCTCTTCCGGTCAGAAGCATGTACGCCGCCGCTTTCGCCGCCGCCGCCGCACAGCTTCCTGTTGTAAACCCATACCTCATGCCGTTTCCTTCATGTCGTTCCCTTAGTCCCGTCCGCCGATCCCGTACAGAAGCGCGTTGCAGACCGCCGCCGCTATATTGCTGCCGCCTTTCCGTCCCCGGTTCACGATGCAGGGCACATCCGTCTGCAGGATCAGCTCTTTCGAAGCCTCCACATTCACGAATCCCACCGGGGTACCAATGATAAACGCCGGCGTATAAATCCCTTTCCGGATCATCTCATACAGACAGATCAGCGCCGTCGGCGCATTCCCGACCGCAAAGATCACCGGTTTTGATATGGACGCGGCTCTTTCCATGCTGACCGCCGCACGGGTAATGCCGCGCGCTTTCGCTTCCGCCGCAACCTCTTCTTCCGCCATAAAACAATGAACGTTTCCGCCGAACCGCGCAAGCGTTTTCCGGTTGATTCCGGCAAACGCCATATTCGTATCCGTCACGATATCCGCGCCGTTCCGAATCAGCCGCCGTGCAATCGCGACCGCATCCGGTGAATAAGTCATTGTCTGCGCATAATCAAAATCCGCGCTGGCATGAATCACGCGCTTCGTCACATCTTCCTGATCCGCCGGAAGCCGGATCCCGCGCATCGCAAGCTCCTCCCCGATGATCTGGAAACTCCTCGCTTCAATCTCCTCCGGCCGGATATATTCCACCTCTTCTGCCGCCGCATTCTTATCCTGCTGCATTCCTGCTCTGATTCCATTCTGATTCATTCTAAATTCACTCTGATCTACTCTGATTCATTCTAAATTCATTCTAATTCTATTCTAATTCATTCTGATTCTGAAATGCTTACAATTGTTTTAATATATAATTAGGAATTAATTTCTATATCCCTTATTGTATTTAAAAGGATTTCATTCTCCTCATGCCTTTTTACCGCGATCCGGTAATAACCTTTGGACAATCCGCGGAAACTGCTGCAGTCCCGGATCAGAATTCCCCGTTCCAGCAGCATTCCATACAACGGATACTCTGTCCGCAGCAGAAGGAAATTGGCATCCCCCGGATACACCTTTAACCACGGAGCCGCCTGCGCCAGCCCGGAAAGCAGATCGTTTCGCTCCTTTTTGATGTAATCCGGCGTCCGCTGCCGGAAGCCGCATTCCGCCGCCGCCGCAATCCCCGCAGCCTGTGCAAAAACCGACACATTCCATTCCGGAAGCTGAAGCGCGATCCGTTCCCGCAGAATCCGATCCGCGCACAGCAGATAACCCAGCCGCACTCCCGGAAGCGCATACAGTTTGGTAAACGCCCGCACCACGATCAGATTCGGATATTCTGACAGCGAAGGCACCATGCTCTGTCCTCTTCCGCCCTGAGTAAAATCCAGAAAACATTCATCCAGCACAACCCGAATTCCCAGTGTTCTGCAGCGCCCGAGGATTCTTTCCAGCCGTTCTCCGGAAATCCGTTTCCCGGTCGGATTGTTCGGATTTGCCAGAAACAGCAGGTCGTCATCCCGGTCTAACGCTTCTTCGAGCGCCTCCGTAACCAGAAAATCCTCCTGCTCTGATAATGGGAAAAACCGGATTTCTCCGCCGCCCGCCTTTGCCGCCCGTTCATACCCATAGAAAGAAGGAACGGGAATCAGCGTCTTTTTCGGGGAAAGCGCATGGACGACTGCCGGAAACAGTTCCGAGGCTCCGTTTCCGCACAGGATCATCTCCTCCGGCACACCCTCCATCGCAGCAACCGCCTGAATCAGCCGCCCGGAACCGTATTCCGGGTAGCGGGTGCAGTATTGCAGAGCGTCCGCGATCGCTTCCTGCACCCGCGGCGGAATCCCAAGCGGGTTGATATTTACGGAAAAATCCAGCTTCACCGGATGCCGGTAGACATCTCCTCCATGCAGATTCTGTTCTATACAGCTTCGATTCCATTCTGATTTCATCTCTTCCCTGTCCTTTTTAGACCGCCGGCTTTGGCGGATCCTTACGCATATAAGCACATCAGCAGAAGCATCACCGCCAGACAGCAGAATTCCCCCAGAAACGCCGTTGCATACATCAGAATATCCGCATACCGGATCGCCTCCTGCGTAACCGGACGGACGGCATCTCCAATGTACGGTTTGGAAACCGTTTTCCCGAAATAACTGGCGTCTCCGGCCAGGCGGATTCCCAGACTTCCTGCGCAGACCGCTTCCGTATGCGCGGAATTCGGGCTGGCATGCTTCCTGCGGTCCCGCCGGTAGATCAAAACAGCCCTCTTTGCATTGTAAACCTTCTTCCCGTCCGCATCATAAAGAGGAAGAGTGGCAAGAAACACGCTTGCCAAAATCATAAGACCGGCGCTGATCCGTGCCGGAAGGTAATTTACCCAATCGTCCAGCTTTGCCGCCGCCCTTCCAAAAAAAAGAAAACGTTCATTCTTATAGCCGATCATCGAATCCATGGTATTGACCGCTTTATAGAGAAAACCGAGCACCGGCCCGCCCAGCGCGAGCGCAAGCATCGGGGCGATCACGCCGTCCGAGGTATTTTCCGCCACGGTTTCCACCGCCGCTTTCGCAACCCCCTCTTCATCCAGTTGTTCCGTATCTCTCCCCACGATCATGGATACCGCCCAGCGCGCTTCGGGCAGACGTCCCTCCTTCAGGCAGCGGTAAACCGCCATGCTTTCCACCCGCAGGCTTTTCACCGCCAGAATCTGCCATGTCATCATGCTTTCTACCGCCGTTCCAAGATATGGATGCAGGAAATAAGCGGCTCCTAAAACTGCCGCGGGCAGAATCCCGGATGCCAGAAGCACCACCGCCGCCAGCCTCCGGCCACGCACCAGCAGTTCCCGATTCGTCAGACCGCTGCGGTTCCAAGTCCGTTCCAGACGCCCGATCAGACTGCCGATCAGCCGGATGGGATGCCAAAAACCATGCGGATCTCCCAGGGCCAGATCGATCACAAAGCCCAGAAAGAACGCTGTAAAATGATAAATCATAATTTATTTTCTATCTCCAACCGTTTGTTTTCCAGAAAAATTCTGCAAACGTATCCTTTTCCGTTTTCTACTTGATAATCAAAATAATCTCCGCCGCAGCATTCGCTAAGAAGCGCCATGATCGTGCCGCCATGCACGACCGCCGCAATCGTCGGCACCGCAATGTCTTCTGCCAATTCCGCCAGACAAGCATACAATTTTTCCAGCCCGGCGATACAGCGTTTCGTAAAATGCGCCCGATCCTCTCCGTTCGGAAACGCCGACGTTCCGCCTCCCGCGATCCAGGCCTGATAATCCGCCCGCTCGGAAAGCTCCCGATAATTCTTTCCTTCAAAATCACCGAAATCCATTTCCGTCCATTCCGGCACCGTGACGATCGAAGCATCCGGATAGATCAGCTCCGCCGTCTGCATACAGCGCCGCATGGGGCTTGCAAATACCAGCGCCGCCTTCGGATAAATGCCTTTCTGCACCTGCTTTAAGAGCTCGTCTTTCCCGCTTTCAGAGAGATCCTCCTCCGTCTTCCCCAGATAGGCCCGCCGCCTGTTCGAAGGTGTCTGTCCGTGGCGGATCAGTACCAGTCTCCATTCCCGCAGCATCGTTTCCTCCTGCTTTCCCTTATTTAATCCGCTGGCCGATCCCGCAGATGATCCGCTCCACGCGCCCGGCTTCCGATGCGATCCGGATCAGGAGCCTTCCCAGCCGTTCCCGGTATTCCCGCTCCGCTGCGTCCATCGGCACGATCCCGTTCCCGATCTCATCGCTGATAATGATGGCATCCGGATTCTCCTTTAGAAGCTTTTCCGTCTCCGCCTCCGGATCTTTGCCCTCTTCCAGCAATCCGCGGATCCAGAGATGAAAATGGTTTTTGATCCGCTCCTCCTGCCCCGGATGCAGCCGCTTTACATATTCCAGTTTTCCCTGCGCATATCCTCCGATATACAGTTCTATCACCGATCTCTCCATCTCCTGTGCTTTTTACAAATTTGTATTGTTAAATTCAGATTTTATTTCATACTTTTGTGTTAGATAAACTGTGCCAGACGTTCCGCAATTGGAATCGCAACAGAAAATGCGCACTCGCAGACAACTACAAAATATCCTGCGGTATCCCCGGTTACGCCGCCCAGTTCCTTTCCGGTTTTCCAGAAGTAATAACCGAAAACAAGCACAGCGATCCCCGGCAGAACGATCCCGTAATACCAGCCGATCCGAAACACCGCGCCCACGCCAAGAAGCAATTCCAGAAGCAGGACGGCTTTTACCATCCTTTTGTGCGCCGTATCCGCAAAATAAACCAGCATTCCGTCCTTCCGGGCGGGCGGACAGCACACAACACCCAGCCCGCTGAAGATCCGGGAGATCACAAATCCCATGCCAAATGCCGCAATCGCCCGTCCGCTCCGGATCTCCGAAATCCCCGCCAGATTGACCAGCAGCTCCAGTACCAGCATGATAACGGCAAATGCCCCGATATGGGAATCCTTTAAGATCTCCAGTTTCCGCTCCTTCGGCTGATACGAATGAAACGCATCCATCGTATCCAGAAAGCCATCCATATGGAAACCGCCGGTAATCGCCAGCGGAAGCGCCGCCATGATCAGGATCCGGCACAAAGATCCAATCCCCCAGATCCCGCACAACAGATTCCAGCCATATACGGCCGCGCCGATCACAAGCCCCACGCAGGGGAAAAAACAGAGGACATAGCGCATATCCGAATCTTTCCACGGGAACTGCGGCACCGGTATTTTGGAATAAATGGAAAAAGCGATCAAAAATGACTTCACAACCGGCATTTTCGTTCTTCCTCCCATTCTCTAGGCAGTATCTCTTCGCCCTCTTTTCTGCGAAGCACTACGGGAATCCCCGCCACGACTTCCACGACAAAATCCGCCCGCTCCGTCAGGCGCCGGTTTACCCCGGCCAATACGCGAAGGTACTTCATCGTTTCCTCCTCATACCGGATCCCGTCCTCAAATACATTATTGGTCACAACGACCAGATTCTTAACCCCTTGAGCCAGCGTCCAAAGTCCACCGCAGATTTCCGCGGTCAGCGCCTCCTCGGAGCACGCTTCGCCGTCTTCGTCCGAAAACATCTCATTCGCCGCCAGATTGGATAAACATTCCAGTAAAACGCTGCTTTCTTCCGGCGCATCCATCTTCGCCAGCGCCCCGGCAATACGGCGCGGCTGCTCGATCGTGAAAAACCCTTTTCCCCGGCGCATATCCCGGTGGCGTTTGATCCTCCTTCGGCTTTCCTCTCCGTCCGGCCGCATCGTTGCAAGATAGTACCGTTTTTCTCCCATTCCGGCAAGCAGCTCTTCCGCATACGCGGACTTCCCGCTCCCGCTTCCTCCAATGACAACGATCAGCATGGAACACTCCCCTTTTCCGGTTCGAAACGCCGGTACGGCTCCACCGCCATATCGGAAAATGTGGTAGGCGCTTCATAGAGCGCCAGCGCCATATCCAATAAGGCAAACATCATCACAGCTCCGGTTCCTTCGCCCAGCGCCATTCCCGCATCCAGAACGGGAGAAAGCCCCAGTTCCTTTAAAATCCTCTCAGCCGCCGGTTCCCGGCTCTTATGGGACGGGATCAGATATTCCTCCACCCCCGGCAGCAGCCGTTTTGCCGTAAGCGCCGCCACGGAACTGATAAAGCCGTCCAGCACCACCGGCAGACGGTTCAATGCGCCGCCAATGCATACTCCGGCAAGCCCGGCAATATCCAGACCGCCTACCGTTGCAAGGATCCGGAGCGTTTCTTCCTTCCGGAACTGATAACGGGTAAGCGCCTCCTGAATGATACGGCGCTTATGTTTCAGTCCTTCTTCGCTCAGCCCTGCGCCTTTTCCCGTCACTTCCGCCGCCGGACATCCCAGAAGCGCCGCGGCGACTGCGCTGCTTGCCGCAGTATTTCCGATCCCCATTTCGCCGGTTCCGATCAGCCGGAAGCCCTGTTTCCGGCAGGAAGCAGCCAGATCGATCCCTGTTTTGAGCGCCGCAAGCGCTTCCTGTTCGCTCATTGCAGACTCTTTGTAGAAATTGCCGGTTCCGCGGCGGATTTTCCGGTTGATCACGCCGGGAAATTCCCGGTCACTGTTCATGCCGATATCCACCACGATCACATCCGCACCGACCTTTTGGGCCATCTTCCCTACGGAAGTCCGGTTCTGTCCCATACATTCCGCAACCTGCGCCGTAACCGTCTGCGGAGACTGGCTGACATGCTCCGCAACGATCCCGTGGTCGGCGCACATCACGATCACGGCTTTTCTGGAAATATCCAGCGCGGCGCTCCCGTGGGCCGCGCCGATTTTCGCCAGCAGTTCCTCAAACTGTCCCAGCCCGTCTAAGGGCTTTGCAACCCGATCCCAGTTTCTCTTTACCGCCTGATAAACCTCATGGGAAACCGGTTCTATCTTATAAGTTTCCAGTTCTTCCAAAGTCATATCCGCTCCCTGCCTGTGCCGTATTCCTTCCGCCGGTCCATCATCCGGTATACGGCATCCATATCCAGAGAATCCCGCACGGTTTGGGCAAGCAGATCATACTGTCCCTCTTTCCATGCGCGGTAATCAAAATCCCGCAGATCCGAAAGCGCAAGCCCCTTTTTTTGTGCGAGCGCCTCCGCGATCGTTACGGCAATCCGTCCTTCATCAAAAATACCGTGGACATATGTTCCGTAAACATTGCCGGACCGGCAGATCGCCCCTGCATCCGGTGCTTCTTTGGTCACGCCCATATGGATTTCATAACCGCAAAACGGCAGTCCCGACAACCCCGCGAAAATCCCGCCTGTTTCCTCGATACGGCCGCTGACCTGCCGCTGCGTCTTCTCTTCCGCCAAGACCGTATGGCCGGGCAGAAGCCCCATTCCGCGCATTTGGCCGCCTTCTTCCACGCAGCCGGGATCCGATATGCTCTCTCCCAGCATCTGGTAACCGCCGCAGATTCCGAAAACCGGGACATCGCCCGCCAGTTTCCGAATGGCCGCTTCCAGCCCGTTCTGCCGCATCCATTTCAGATCTCCGATCGTATTTTTGCTCCCCGGAAGAATGACAAGATCCGGTTCGCCGAGTTCCCGCACGGAAGAGATATAACGCACCCGCACGCCGGGAATCTGATCGAATACCAGAAAATCCGTGAAATTGGAAATGCGCGGGAAACGGATCACGGCCAGATCCACCACGCCCGCACGGCGGTTTTCCAGCTGCGTGCTTAAACTGTCCTCGTCCTCCAGCGCCAGTTTCATATACGGCACAACGCCGGCCACCGGCACCTTTCCTTTTTCTTCCAGCATGGCGATGCCCGGATCCAGAATGCTGCGATCTCCCCGGAACTTATTGATCACCAGTCCTTTTACGCGCTCCCGTTCCTTTGGTTCCAGCAGAAAAAGCGTTCCCAGAAGCTGTGCAAAAACGCCTCCCCGGTCGATATCCCCGACAAGAAGCACCGGCGCATCCACCAGTCCGGCAAGCCCCATATTCACAATGTCATTTTCTTTCAGATTGATCTCCGCAGGGCTTCCCGCTCCCTCGATCACGATAATATCCGCCTGTTCCTCCAGCTTGTGAAAAGCGTGCAGGATATCCGGGATCAGCTCTTTTTTATAGGAAAAATACCTCCGCGCATCCATATTGCCGCGGACTTTTCCGTTGACGATCACCTGCGAACCGGTATCGCTGGTCGGCTTCAGCAGAACCGGATTCATCCAGACTTCCGGTTTTACGCCCGCCGCCTCCGCCTGCATGGCCTGCGCCCTGCCGATCTCCATGCCGTCATCCGTGATAAACGAATTCAAGGCCATATTCTGGGATTTAAACGGAAGCGCACAGTAACCGTCCTGCCGGAAGATCCGGCACAGCCCCGCCGTCAGGATGCTTTTCCCGACGCTGGACATCGTTCCCTGCACCATGATGACTCTGGACATTAAATACCTCCGCTGATCTGCTCCTCTGCCCAGTCGCAGATATCCCTTCTCGCATGGATCCGGATATTCCGGTGCTGATTTTCCCTCATCTGCTGCGCGGCATCATCCTGCGACAGTTTCCGGAGCGCCCGGCGCAGCTGCAGTCTCATATGCCGGATCCCGGCGCTCATGCCGTTTTTGGAAAAATAACGCATATTATAAGTCTCGCACCCCGGAATCGGCGTAATATGAATATACGGGATCCCGGTCACGGCCGCTTCCGTGGAAGAAAGCCCCCCAGGCTTGGAAATAAAGACTTCGCTCGCTTTCATGTAAAGCGCCATCTGTCTGGTACGTTCCAGCAGGATGATCCTGTCCCGGTAGAGGAACTTCAGTTTCCGGTAGAGCCGCTTATTATTTCCGCAGACCACAATCAGTCTGCCGTCCGGCGCTTCTTTATGAATATACGCTAACAGGATGCGGATCGCCTTCTGGATATCGCCCGCTCCGATGCTTCCTCCGGTCAGCAGGAAATAGCGCTTGTCCGTTTCTAAGCCGAGCTCTCTTTTGGCCGTTTCCTTCGGAATTTCCTCATCAAACGCACGGCTGACCGGAATCCCGAACGGCAGCAGCTTCTCCTTCGGGATCCGCCGTCTGGCAAAATCCGGGATCTGCGGTTCGCCCGGTACAATATAATAATCGCAGTTTGTCTCTTCTGTAAACGGAATGCATACATAATCCGTTGCAATAAATACCGTAAGCGGAATGTCTTTTCCTTTTGATCTTAAGATCGTAACCAGCTCCGCCGGAAACAGGTGCGGCATAAAGATCACATCAAAGTGATGCTCCTTTAAATATTCCTCCAGTTTCCCGGCGACGCGGAGATTGGCATAATATACCGGCGATTTCCCCGGTATTTTGCGCACCAGCCCGCCGATGGAATAGACAAATCCGAATACGCGCGGCATACGCTGCACCAGCTTCACATAAGTATTTCCGATCTTCACCGCCAGTTTTCTGCTGATCAGCGCATAAGGATCAATCATCTCTACATGATGCCCTCTTGCCAGCAGTTCCTCTTTCAGCGCAGCGCCCGCAGCATTATGCCCGCCTCCGGTACTGCACGATAATATCAATGCATCCATAGCAACCTTACCCTGCACTTTTCCCTCTCTTCTTTACTCAAATGCATTCTCAGACACACGAATGCCGTAATCGCCAGAAATCCGGCCTGAACCGCCAATGCTTCCCCGGAAAGCCAAAAAACCGCCACCGCGCATAAATAGGTTCCGATGGTCCGGTAAAAATGAGGCGTGATCCGGATCACAAGCGAAAACAGGATAAAAAAGAACGCAAGCGTTAATGCCGGCACAAGATCCGGCGCAAGCCCCAGCAGGCTTCCGAATGTCGCGGCAATCCCCTTTCCGCCCTTCCAGCGGCGGAATACCGGAAAAATATGCCCGGCCACCGGCGCCGCAAGCACTAACGCAAGCCCCAGTTCGATCACCGGCCTGCTGCCCTGCAGACGCAGACACAGAAAAACCGGAAGGAAGGCTTTCCCCAGATCACCCGCCAGCGTTAAGACCCCGCACAAAAAGCCGCCCTGCATAAACGCGTTCGCCGTTCCGGGATTGTGGTCCTTGCTGTTGGCCGCAATATCTCCCTTATGAAACAAACGCCCGAACAGCGGGGCGAACAGAATACTTCCCATCAAATATCCAATCATCGCAAAACAAATGTAGTATCGCATTTTTTTCTCCATCAGAGGTTTATTATACAACTTTTCCTAAATTTGCTCCATAAATTTCAAATTCCCTCTTGTATTTTTTTCAAAATCGATTACAATATAGAAGTACGCAGATGTAGTTCATCGGTAGAATACCAGCTTCCCAAGCTGGGGAGGCGGGTTCGATTCCCGTCATCTGCTTATCGCCGGTATCCGTATGGATGCCGGTTTTTGATTGATATCCGCCTGAAATTCGTAAACCGGCTGGAGAAACCCTTTCGAATCGGTCTCATAAACCAGCTGGACCGAATGGACGTCGATCCAAAACGCCGCGTTTGCCGCCTGTTCCGGGAAATAACGGAATCTTCCCATGCAGATCTGATCATAAGCTCCCTGTTCGGAAAGGATCTCATAATCCTTGTATTTTTCATAAGAAATTTCCCCGTCTTTGTCTACGGCCCGGTAAACAGGGGCATTTACGGTTTCTTCGGACAGCACCGCCTCCAACGCGACTTCCAGCCGGTCCGGATTGTACCGGACCGTATAGCTGCTGGCCAGATTCCCCAGTTCCTGAAAATGATAGATCAGAAAAACTCCGGCCCAGGCGGCTGCGGTTAAAACAAATGGCAATTGAAGCAGCAGCACCGGTCGGAACCGCTCTTTCTTTGCGCTTTTCCGGAAATGCAAAAGCAGCCAGCGGAGGAAACGGTAAAAGCCGTAGCCGATCACCGCTCCAAGGAAGTTATTCATAATATCGTCCAGCTCGAAAACGCCCCTGTGGAACAGGATCTGCGATGTTTCGATCAAAAGCGTAAACAAAAAGCCCGCCAGATACGTTTTCCAGAACGTCTGAAAAACCGGAACAGCCAGCGGAAGCATAAAGCCAAACGGGACGAACATCAGGATATTCAAAAACAGATTCCGCCATTCCCGATCCGAAAAACAGTTCCAGGCACCCCGGTAGGAGGCCAGCGGCTGCAGCCGGATGCTTCCTCTTGCCGCCTCGCTCCGGCTGAACATCGTTGCTCCAAGCACGATAACGATATAGCATACCAGCAGCGCGCCCCAGAACAGATTCCAGAAATCGACCGTTTTCTCTCCCTTCCCGATCAGCTTATATACGAAAAAATAACCGGCTGTAAACAGCGTCAGCACAGCTGCCGCCATCCACATTCCAGGCATCAGATACTCCTGCCCCAGCCGGATCACTTCTGAAAAACTCATTCCTTTAACCCTTTTACAAAAATTCCACCCGTCCGTCTTCGATATGATAGACCGCTCCGACCACTTCACAGTCCATAGCACCGTTCCTGCTCTGCGCTTTCATTCCTTTTTTAATCTGCTGCACGCTGTGAATGACATTCAGGCAGCACGCTCTTGTATCATCCGTCTCGTTCCCGATGGCTGCCTTGATCTCATCGGTAATAAAACCGATATAGCCTTCCGGATTGTTCTGCATGGCGGCTCCTACCGCCCCGCAGTGCGTATGCCCCAGCACCACGACCAGCCGACAGCCGAGATGCCCGAGGGCATATTCAATGCTGCCGAGCTGATGGACGTCTATGACATTTCCGGCGACGCGGATCACAAAAAGTTCTCCGATCCCCGCGGAAAAAATGCTTTCCGGAATTACCCGCGAATCCGAACAGGTCACGATCACCGCATAGGGATACTGCCCGTTCTCGCAGGTCGCTTTCCGGATCGCCGGAGAAATATCCCCGCACGGCGTTTCCGCGGACAGATACCGCTGATTCCCCTCGATCAGTCGGTAAAGCGCTTCATTTGTACTCAGCATGATCTTTTCTCCTCCGGTATTCTTTTAATATTCTTTCGGTACTTCGTCTAACCCGTACATTTCCTTAAACTCCTGCAGATCTTTCTCTCCGCGCACCAGCATAACGTCATGAAACTTTCCGGAACGGATCTCCTTAAAACCGGCGACCTGTTCCCCGGTGCATATGCTGCATTTCAATACCGGCTTTAAATTCTCTTTATCATATGGTTTCACTTTTTTCTTTTTTTCAAACATCATCCGCTCCTGTTTCTTTTATGCGCCCTGCTTCCGATTCACAATGCACTTTCTCAGCAGATCCGCCGGTATCATGGTAAATGCAAGAAGGATCACAATGCCCCACCCGGCAATGCCAAACGGTACGCAGTTAAACATTTTCCCGATCCATTGAAATACTGCAGCCGGAACCAAAGCGGCGTTTACGATGACCGCCTGAACCAGCACGATCGTAAACCACACCTTCAAAAATCCCGGATTCAGCTTTAGATCCCGAAAGATCCCAAAACCTTCGTCTCGGACATTGAAGCCGTTAAATAACGCCGCAACAATGAACAGAACGAAATATGCGGTCTTTCTCTGATCGTCCGTTTCAAAAAACGGATCAAAGCACGGCAGCTTCAGAAACGCAAAGCTCAAAAGGATCAGCCACAGCCCCATCGTTGCGATCTGTCCGGCCATCTTTCTGCTGACGATCTTTTCGTCCCTTCTTCTCGGCTTCTCCAGCATATATTTCTCCAGCGCCGGTTCGTTCCCGAGCATGATCGCCCCAAGGCTGTCCATTACCAGATTGACAAACAACAGGTGCGTGACTTTCAGCGGTTCCTCGATTCCGAAGAACGGACTGATCGCGCTTACGACTACGGCCACCACGTTGATGACCAGCTGGAACTTGCAGAATTTTAAGATATTGTTGTATATGGTCCGCCCGTAAAGGATCGCATCCTTGATGGATTTAAAGTTATCATCCAGCACGATGATCTCTCCCGCTTCTTTGGCGGCTTCCGTTCCGCTTCCCATCGCAAATCCGACATCCGCCCGCTTTAAGGCCGGCGAATCATTGACGCCGTCGCCCGTCATCCCGACTACCTGATTCATCTCCTGACAGATACGCACCATCCGGGACTTATCGGTTGGAAGCGCACGGGCGATCACGCGGATATCCTTGATCACGGCTTTAATATCATCATCGCTCATTTCCGCCAGCTGCGACGAAGTCAGCGCAAGATCCGACTTGCTGCTGATGAGCCCCGCATCCTCCGCGATCGCAACTGCGGTTTCCAGACGGTCGCCCGTGATCATCACGACCTGAATGCCGGCCTGCTGCACCTCTGCGATCGCTTCTTTGGCCTCCAGACGGACATCGTCGCGGATCGCCACAAATCCGATCAGAACCACATCTTCGTTGATCCGGTTCTCCGTCAGCGGAGAGTCGGAATAGCCGAACGCCAGCACACGCATCGCTCTGGAAGCCAGCGCATTGATCTTTTCATTGATCCGCCCCAGATCCAGATCGATCACATTGCCGTCCGCATCCAGCGCTTTCTTTGCAATATCCAAAAACCGTTCCGGTGCGCCTTTGTAAAACGTCTGCCCCAGATCGGTGATCTCTACCTGACTGAATTTGTTGGTGGAATTAAATCCCTGAGAAGCCCCTGCGATATACGCCTGATCGCTTCGTATCAGATTGTAATTATCTTCGCCCAGAAAACGCATCAGCGCCTGATCGGTCGCATTTCCGCCGACGATCTTGTGCTCTGCGTCAAACATGGAAGCGGTATTCATCCCGATCGCAGCGTCCACCAGCGTCTTGATCTTTCCGTGCTCTTTCATTTCCCCGAAAGGAATCTCTTTTCCGTCCGCAGTAAAAAACTCCACCACTTCCAGGCTTCCTTTTGTGATCGTACCCGTTTTATCGCTGAAAAGGATATTTAATGATCCTGCCGTTTCAATTCCGATCGCCTTGCGGACCAGCACGTTATGATCTAGCATCTTCTTGGTATTCTGCATCAGCACCAGAGAGATCATCAGCGGCAGCCCCTCCGGTACGGCGCAGACGATGATCACGATTGCCAGAGAAACCGCGTCGACCAGATCCTTCAGAACAGACGACCACCCGGCCGCCAGATACGCGCCGATCCCGCCGGCCGAAACAATAAAGTAGATAATATAAAGAACGGTGATCACTGCCGCTCCGATATAGCCGAATTTGGAAATCTGGCCGGCCAGCACGCCGAGCTTTACCTTTAACGGAGAATCCGGTTCCTCCCCCTGCATATCCTCCGCCATCTTGCCCATCATGGACTTTAAGCCGACCTTGCGGACATCCAGCACGCCTTCGCCGTCAAAAACGACCGCGCCGCGGAACAGGGAATAACCGTCCACAAACGCATCGCCCGTGATCTCTTCCGCAAAAACCGTGCTCTCGGCAGCTGCGGACTTTTTACATTCCTCCGCTTCCCCGTTGAGCGCCGAATTGTCCACCCGCAGATCGCCGTCGATCAGGATTCCGTCCGCCGGAATCTTGTCGCCCGACTGCAGGAGCACTTTATCCCCTACCACAACATCATCTACCTCAACAACCGTTACCATGCCGTTGCGGCAGACCTTGCAGGTGTCTTTCTTCTGATCGTTCTTTAACTTCCGGTATGCCGTATCGCTTGCCACACCGGTCTTTGCCGACACCACGGCAACGATGAAAATAGCAGCAATGGTTCCCGCAGGCTCATAAACTTCCGCATAACCCAGAAAGAACATGATGATCATGACCGCCGCGATAAACAGCAAAATCTTAATCATCGGGTCCTTAAAGGTTTCCTTAAATTCATCCCAAAAAGTAGCAGGTTCTGAATCCGGAATAAAGTTGGAACCGTTTTTTTCACGGGAAGCCTTTACTTCCGCATCATTTAATCCTTTGTACTTCATACGCTTCTCCCCTTACTGATTTCTTTTGAAATTTTATCAATCGCCAAACAGCTTGTCAACACCATTCAGCAATTTAAGCACGCGAGGGCCGCTTCCAGCAGTTCCTCCGAAAAGACGGCCGCTCCCGGCATCTCCGCCACACTGTCCCCGGCCGGAAAATGCTCTTTAAAGCCGTGCGGCGCAAACCCGCGGTCCGCTTCTTCCAGCATGGAACAGTCAAAGGCACTGTCCCCCGCCGCCCATACCTGTTCGGCGCCGGTATACTGCCGGAACCGCCGGAGCGCATTCCCCTTGCTCAGCGCCCGCGGCACGACATACACCTTATTGCCGTTATGAAAAACATCCGTTCCGGAATCGCCCAGTTCCCGCCGCAGTTCTTCCGTTACCGACTCCGGGCATCTGCATTTCGTAAACAAAAACAGCTCCCCGATCCACCTTAATTCAAATTCCCGCCGCGGATCTGCTTTTAAGAACCGCTTCGCCTCTTCGATCTGCCTCCTGCTGCCGTCCGCCAGTTCCCGCGATTTTTGATACCACGCATCATCGGAAACACCGTCTTTTAACAGCACTCCCCCGTTGCACACAAGCGCGTAGCGGATGCTTCCGATCCCCAGGCGGATTCTCTGGTACTGCTCCCTTGTCCGCGTCGAAGTCAAGACCAGCAGCGATTTCCTGCTGACTTCCTTCAAAAGCCGGTATGTTTTTTCGGTGATAAAAGAAACTTCCCGCCCCTGATAAATTTCAACATTTCTTTTCTCCGGCCCGATATCATGCTTATAGGAATAGATCAGGGTGTTGTCCAGATCCATGTGGAAAACAATCATAACTCCCCCATTGTGCATCTTTCCTCATGCAAAAAGTGTGGCACGATCCGCACCACACTCTGCTTCTGCCTTTAAACGAAGCGGTTGCACACTTCGATCAATCCCGGATCCGTCGTTCCCTGGCCCATCGCATTGAATTTCCATTCGCCGTTGTGCCGGTACACTTCTCCGAAGATCATTGCCGTCATTCCGGAATAATCCTCAGTCAGATTATATTTGCACATTTCATTATTGTTTCTGGTATCCACCAGCCGGATGAACGCATTCTGGATCATTCCGAAATTCTGCCCGCGCTCTACCGCCTGATAAATATTGACCACAATCACGATCCGGTCATATTCCGCCGGAACCCTGGCCAGATCGATCAGGATCTGCTCGTCGTCGCCGTCTCCGGCTCCGGTCAGGTTGTCCCCCAGATGGGTAACGGTTCCCGACTTATGCTGGAGATTTCCAAAATAGACAATATCCCCTTTGTCCATCAGTCTGCCGCTTTTCAGCAGGATTGCCGATGCATCGCAATCGATCGGCTTCGGTTTCGGCGCGAAAAATCCTTTCGACCGCTTTACCTCATCCCAGCCCAGACCGACGACGATCTGCGACAGCCCGGCATTGTCCTTCGTCAGGCTTACTTTCTGCCCTTTCTGTAAACTAACCGACATAAAAACATCCTCCTCTATTCCGCATTGATCCCGTAATGAGCGCACATCGCCGCCAGACCGCCCTGGAATCCGCTTCCGATCGCATTAAATTTCCACTCGCCGCTGTGCCGGTACAGTTCTCCGACTACCACCGCCGTCTCGATCGAAAAATCCTCGCCCAGATCGTAACGAACCAGTTCCTCCCCGGTCGTTCCGTCCACAATACGGATAAAGGAGTTTGCCACCTGGCCGAAATTCTGCCGTCTCTGCTCCGCCTCATAGATCGTAACGGTAAACGCCACGCGCTCGATATTCGCCGGGATCTTAGACAGATCAACCTGAATCTGCTCGTCGTCGCCGTCGCCTTCTCCGGTCAGGTTATCGCCCATATGAATAACCGATTCGCTGCTGTGCTTCAGATTCCCGTAAAAAATAAATTCCTTCTCCGTCGGGCATTTCCCGTCTGCGCCGACCATAAACGCCGCTGCGTCCAGGTCAAAATCCGAACCGGAATCATAGGCATTGATGTCCCAGCCAAGCCCGACCATAATGCTCTTTAAGCCCGGATTTCCTTTCGTCAAGTCTACTTTCTGCCCTTTTGATAAATTAATCGGCATAAATCCATCCTCCCTTGAAATTGTTACTTGAAATTGTTATAAGATAAAAAGCATATGCCTTATCTACTGTTGCGTTCTTCCGCCGGCGCCCTGGAATTCTTTAAAAAATTCCTCCTTGATTGCTTCCAGCCTTGCCTGATCCTCGAGGCGTTTCTTTCTGGCGTCCTCCTGAATCCTCTTTGTCTCGTCAATGCCGTTCATAATGGTCCGCCATGTTGTTTCCAGCGTTTCGATCTGGATCGAGCTTCCGGATGCAAGCCTTGCCGTCATCTGGGAAGTCTCTACCGTATTCTTTGCATTTTTCACCAGCATCTCGTTCGTCTTTTTATCCAGTTCCGCAAGCGACTCCGCCTGAAGCTTCTGGCGTTTCAGCATGATCGCCTGCGCGAGCGCCTGCTTAAAGACCGGCAGCGTCACGATAAATGCCGAGTTGATCTTGCGCACCAGATTGTAGTTGCTGAATTCCATTGTTTTGATCATCGGAATGGACTGCATGGCAACATTCTCCGCCATCCGAAGATCCTGCGTCCGCTGTTCCATCATGGTAAGCGCCTGATTTAAGCCGGTCAGCTCAAACTGGATGGAAGTATCTCCCGTGCTTTCCATATCCGCCTGCCGCTTCGCGATATATTCCTCGATCTCCCGGCACGCCTGTTCCCCGGCCAGAATATATTTGACCAGTTCGTGGTAATAATTCACGTTTGCATCAAACATCTGATCCAGATTATGATTCGCCGTTTTGATCTCCGATTCATACTGCCGGAGCTGGACGTAGATCTTGTCCACTTCTTCGCCCATCGTATGGTATTTGGCAAGGATCTTATCCAGCTGTTTCTTTAGATTGCCGAATAATTTCCCGAATAGCCCCGGCTCCTCTTTAATCTCCTCGATATCAAACTTGCTCATGACTTTCGCCAAGGTATTCAGCAGTTCGCTGGTATCCTCGAGCTGTGACATATTCATGTTGTTTAAAACAACATCAGAGGCTTTGGAAACCTCCTGCGCCGCTTCTGCACCGAAAGAAACGATCGTGTCCATATTGTCGATCTCAATGGTGCTTACGATCCGGTCGATCTCCTGCGAATTGACCAGTTCCGCGTCCATCTTCCGGCGGTCTTCCACAATGTCATACGGTTCCACAACCGCAATCTCGTTTTTTCCTTCCGCCGGCGCATCCGCTGCACTGTTCTGAGCCGGCACTCTGCTAAAATCCAGTCCCATCATCAATTACCTCTCTTAAAAATTTTATCCCGCCATCTCGTGCGCCCCAATGGAATCCTCGCAAGATCCGGCACGGTAAGATCGTAAAGATAGGAGCCGGTCTGATGCTCTTCCATAATGTCTCTGTTATAATATTTCTCAACGCTCTGATATCCGGTCGGCACAAACAGCAGGATATCAAAACCGATCAGGTTCAAAAAAGCAAGCAGGATGGCATCTTCCAAAGAACTCATAGTCTCCGTCGGATTGACATAGACCAGCTTGGGATTCTTCTTCGTAAAATCAAATTTCTGAATCAGACGCACGAACACTTTCGGCAGATTCAGCGCCACGGCCGTGACCGTATATTCCGTTCCGTTTTCATAGGTTCCCCGGATCAGCCGCTGGTCGAGCATTAACTGCAGTTTATCCAGAATATGATCCTGCTTTTCTTCTTTCAGAAGCGCATAAGGAAAATCCGGATGGTTCTTGATCCTGCTTTTCTGCACTTTCCCGTTCTTTAAGAATTCCACCGCATGTCTTCGCATCGGATTCTCCGCATCATGATCCAGATAAGGGATCGTATGGATAAAAACCGTATCCGCCGTAAGCAGTTCCCGGATGGAAGCCCAGTATTCCGGAATGGCTCCGTTCTTCACTCCGGACACTTTGGTAAAGATCACCGGAAGGCTCACGGTCCGCCCTTCGGTGGAAAATCCCGGACGGTATTTTAATTCCTGATCCCACAGGATACGGATCTCCTCATACATCGTCCGCAGAGTCAGCGCATCGGCCTTTGCATACTGCTGGTTCCGGTACATGCCGGAATCCTCATACATCAGGGAATCCAGTTCCCGCTCCGCGTGATAGGCCGCCGTTCCAAGCTGAAGCTGCGAACGCTCTTCCGGATAGCGGTCCAGTTCGAGCGAATCCGGATAGCGGATCTCATACAGCAGCGGATCGCTTAAGCAGCATTTCCGGTTCTGATCCGGGCACAGGATCAGAACATCCAGCGGCAGTCTCGCCAGGAAACGGAGAAACAGCGCTTCGCTTTCCGTCCGGCAACCGCCCAGAAAAATAAAACACCCGATTTCCGGCATTTTCCAGCCGGAAAACAGCCGGGGCTGATAGCGTTTCAGCCAGCAGAGCAGATAGACCGCCTGATTGGTCAGCCTGTTTCGATTGCCGCCGCAGGCTTTCTCCTCTTCTAACATGATATCAATAAACGCCTGATGCATGATCTTCTGCAGTTCGAGATTAGCAGGATACCGGATATTGGAGCTTAAGTCCCAAAGCATCGTATCCGCGTCCGGATACTGCCCGCGCCGGATTGCGGCTATCTCTTCCGGCTCCGGCTTCGGCACCGCTTCATTCACGATCACAACGTCTCGCCCGGCATGTTTCAGTTCCTCCTGAAACCGGTATAATTCATTGGCGTATGTCAGCTTATCCTCTGCGCCGCAGATGCGGCAGAAACAGTTATAATAAAATCCCAGATCCGTTCCCCGCGCCGCCGGTTCCATCCGGAAATCTTCCAGTCCTTTGCCCTTGATCCATGCATTGGTGCAGTTCCGAAACGACGGCCTTGCCCCGTACATGCGGTCCTTCTGGAGCTGTTCCTCCTGCTCTTTTCGGATCTTCTTTAAAGAAAAATCCGCGGGGAACGCTGTAAGGCCGTCCATCGGATAATCCTCAAACACCGGAGAAGCCGGCGCTTTGAGCTCCTGCAGCAATACAATGTCGCAGCCGGTATCCGCCAGAATGGATAAAAGCATCAGCTCATATTTCCCGATCTCCCCTTCATATAAGATCTTGGGAAGGCGGTTCTCGCCGAGCTGATTGATGATCCGTTCAAATTTATAATAAAGCCAGCACATAAACTTGATATATGCATTCTTCAGCATGGCTTCTGTCTTGCCCGCTTTCCGCAGGGCTTCCAGCGTATCGTATACCGATACCGCCATATTCTGCCTCTGGGCATCCTTCATGCGCGGCAGCCACTTCTTCAGGGCGTCGGAAAAAAATCCCACGCTCATCTGAAAATCCGCTCCCATAATCTCACTGTAGTAGGAAAGCTGTTTCTCATCGGGATTCGGAAGCCTGTTTTCGATGACTACTCCGTTCTTTCTCGCCGCATCATAATATCCGGCGATGAATTTCGCGATCTCGTCAGAATAGCCGCCGATCCTGTAAAAATAAATTCCCCTGCCTGTCCTGTTATTCAAATCTGTGAAATAATCGTCCAAATTCCGGAGCTTTATATGTTCAAGCATGGATCTCTTACCCTCAATCCCGTTTACACGCCATTTTACCATAAACAAACTGTATTTACAAGTTTAAAAGAACCCTCTGGCAAACATCCGGATGCTCTCATAACCGACCGCCAGATTGATATTCTGGGCGTTGTCGATCCCCGCCGTGCTGATCCCGATGACCTCCCCCTGCATGTTCAAAACAGCCCCGCCGGAACTCCCGTGGGAGGTCGGCGCCGTAAACTGGATCATATCCACATCATCGATCTTCCGGAAACCGGATATGATCCCGTCCGAAACGGAATTAAACAGCCCCAGCGGACTTCCGATCGCGACCACCTTCTGCCCTCTGGCCAGTTTCTGCGATCCGCCGTAGATCGGTATGGGTGCTAAAACCCGGTCGATCCGCAATACCGCCAGATCCTGGACGGGGTTATATTTGATCACTTCATCGGTCCGATAGATTTCCCCGTCGTCTTCAATCCGGACCGAATAAAAGCATCCTCCCCGGATCACATGGTAATTCGTAAGCAGATAGCCGTCCTTCCCGATCATAATTCCGGAACCCGTCGCAACCGGCTCGCCCTTGTCGTCGTGCACGGAGATCATTACGACAGAGGACGCCAGAAGCGCCAGTTCTTCAAAGGACTTCTCCGGATTTTCCGCCGCCGGTTCCCGGGAAGGCGTTCTCCTTCCGGGATGCTCCGGGATCGTAAGTTTTACCGGTTCTTTCGCCGGAACCGGAACTTCCTCCACAGTTTTGACATACGGCGGAATTTCCGCCGTACCGTATTCCCCCAGCCGCAATTTGGCGGACAGTTCCATCAGCCTGCCGTCCGCCTGAAGATCCTTCCGGCTTTCGATCAAAAACACATCGCAGCCGATCAGCGTCAGCATATAATAAAACAGATACTCCTGAACATTTACCACATTATCCGCCAGAACCTTGATGCAGGTCTGCTCTTTCCACAAAGGCAGAATCCCGCCGAACAGCGATTCCAGCCAGAACCATAATTTCACGGTAAAATTCTTCTCCATCGACCGGGTGCAGCCAGCCTTTGTTTCCCGGTAACGGCCGACGGCTTCTTTTGACGCATCCGCCAGTACCTCAGCCAGCAGCGGATTGTTCCGGCAGCATTCCAGTTCCAGCCGTCCGCTTTCCTCCCATGCATCGCAGCTTTCAGAATAAGTTTTGACCGCTTCGGCGGATTCCAGCCTCGGAAGCTGTGTCACCCGCAGATAGAACTGCTGCCCGTTTCCAAAGGCGCGGTCCATCCGCCGGTCAAGCGCCAGAAGCTGCTCTCCGATATCCGCCGGTTCTCCAAGCCCCCTGATAAAATAGACATCTCTCTGGTTATGATGATAGCCGCCCCTGATATTCAAAAATGCATCTATGGAATGAATCTGCATGGCATTGTGCCTGTAAGAGATCTTCATCGTCCGTACCGCTCCCCCGTTTTCCTGTACTGGGGTTATTCTACCACACAATTTCTTTTTTTGCTATGATTTCCGCACCCGATATGCTACAATAGGTAACGATTTGTTACTGGCCAGCCAGAGAACGATCACAACGGTTTCACCATGCCGCAATACCTTGTAAGGGGAACAATAGAAAATGAAAAATGATTTGATTTATTACAGCATCGGCGCACTGCTTTACTGCCCTGCCAATAAAAAGACGATCGCAGACTCCGTTATCCACGAGAAATTCGGGACAAAATATTCCCTTGCGCTATGTCTGGAGGATACGATCAATGACGCTTTTGTTGCGGAGGCGGAACAGGATCTGATCCGGGCGCTGCAGCAGATTTCCGCCGCGCATCAGACGCAGCCTTTTTTCCTGCCGAAGCTGTTTATCCGCGTCCGCAATCCACAGCAGATCTTAACGCTCCTTCATGCGGCCGGTCCGGCTTCATCCGTCATAACCGGTTTTATCATTCCGAAATTTTCTGCGGAAAATGCCGGATCCTATATCCAAAGCATCATAAAAGCCAACGAGCAGTCCGGGCGCAGGATCTACATGATGCCGATCTATGAAAGCGCCTCCATCATCGATCTGCGCACGCGCTATGAGCTTTTATACAGCCTGAAAGAACAACTGGATGCCATAGAAGACCTTGTTCTCAACATCCGCGTCGGCGGGAACGACCTGTGCCATATCTTCGGTTTCCGCAGGCATCCGGATGAATCCATCCACCGCATCCAGCCGATCGCCCGCATCTTTTCCGATATCGTTACGGTATACGGAGCGGACTATCTCATATCCGGCCCGGTGTGGGAATATTATTCCGGCGCTTGCTGGAAAGACGGGCTGGCACGCGAGATCCGGGACGACCGGCTGTGCGGCTTCACCGGAAAAACCGTCATCCATCCCAGCCAGATCGCGGTCGTCAACGAGGGCTATCAGGTCTCGCAGGCCGATTACCAAGATGCGAAGGCCATCTTAAACTGGGATCTTGATTCCGCCTCTTTTGTTTCCGGAAACCCGGCAAAGGAACGGATGAACGAATACAAAACCCACAGCCGCTGGGCGCAGCGCACCCTGTTCCTTGCCGAAGCATACGGCATCAAAAACAGCGGGAGCGATCCCCATTTCAGACAGTTATGAGCCGGACGCATCCGGCTCTTTTACATATCGGCGATCTTCTTAATGATCCCGCAGCATTTATAATGCTGCAAAGGATAGCTTTCAATCGGAACCTGTTTTTCTTCCGCCAGACGGATCAGATGTTCCAGCTGCGGATCGTTCCGGCAGCGCCCGTCAAGCAGCACTTTCCACGGGATGCGCCGCAGCAGCACCCTGGTCGTTTCCCCGATTCCCGGCTTGATGAAATTGATATCTTCAATGCCGAACTCCGCGGCGACGGCACGGACTTCATCGATTCCTTTTCCGCATATCTGCCACTCGTCCGGTTTTTCGTCAAAACAAAACATTTCTTCGATCCGTTCGATAAATTCATAGGAACGGTCGGAATCTTTCAGTTCCCCGTAATAGACCGCTCCGTGGAAATCATTGCTCCCGATGATATCTTCCCGTAAAAACGTTCTGCTGACCAGTCCCGACACGGTGCAGTTTAAACAGGAACTCGGGATCAGGATGTCCTCATGCGTTCCGCACAGGGAAGTTTCATTCGCCGGATCCGCAAGAACCGCGATCTCTGGCGATACACCCGGATAAGCCGAAAGATCCTTCTTAAGTTCCGTTAAGATCGCGCCTTTCCCGATCCAGCCGTCCACAAACAAGAGCCGCCCCGCCTCATAACGTTCCAGCAGATACTTCATGGCGTTATGGTCGATCCCCCTGTCCCGGATAATGGAGATCGAATAGTGCGGGATCTGAATCCGGTATTTCCGCTGGATATAATGCTTCAGCAGGATCCCGACCGGGGTTCCCGCCCTCGCAAGCGAAACCAGCACCGCATCGCTGCCTTTTTCCCGGATGATCCGATCCGCCAGGATTCCGACGGCACGGGCCGTTGGACGCGCGTACCGCTCCAGCGCCTCTTGATAAGCCTGCATGTATTTTTCGGTCGGAACATACTCGACCGGGAGCATTTCACTGTAATGCCTGCCGGACTGGATCAGGCGCTCCCTTTCTTCCGCCGTCTGCGGCTGCACCAGCCCGGTAATATCCTTCAGCAGAAAAATCACGTCCTCGTTTCGATAAGAAGTTCTCATGGCTCCCACCTGACAAATAAAAGGCTCCGGTTCTTCGTGCGCAATGCATGGAGCAAAGAATTGCGCCCCGCATCTGCGCCATCTGCATCTGCGGCATCCGTGATCACAACAACCGCGTCATATTCCGCAATATCATAAAGAAATGTGATCCGGTCCGCATCGTAACAGCTTCTTAACTCATAACGACAGTGCAGAGGATACGTTTCACCGGCGCTGACCTCGATCGGGCTGCGCGTTGTAGAGTGGCATCTTACTTCGCACCCCAGTTCTTCGATCCTTCTTCCTACATACAGAGACGGATACATGCACTCCTCCGTGCCGACCAGAAGAACCCGGCCGCCCTCCGGCGCCTCCCATTGTTTCCGGAGGTTTTCCCACAATTTCCGGCAGGCTTTTTCATACTCTGCGGCGTTTACCAGCCGCCGCGGATCAAGCGCTCCCCGGATTCGGATTTCCTGCACAGCCTCCGCCGCGGAAACATCGCAGGGAATATAAGTTCCATCCGCGTCATACCGCATAGCCCGTTTGTTGTACCCCGCATGATCTGTCTTGAGCAGATAGTGGAGCAAGATCCCGTTTTCTTCATACCGGTCCAGATGTTCCTGCGTCATCCCGTTTAACAGGGACGCGGCCGCGTACTGCACCCGCGCCGACGGATAGGTTTTCCGCAATAATCGAACGATATTTAAGATCGTCTTTCCTGTCGTAATCTCATCTTCCATGAAAACGATCCGGTCGATCCGTTCCATTTCCGAATCCAGATCATTTTTTACGAGTTTCTGCTCGGACGCATGGCTGTGTTCTTCGGAAAAAAACAGATACTCCGCCCCGTCCACATGCTCTCTGGTCGTCTGAATGTAATCCGCTCCGAGAAAAACCGCCGCCTGTGCGCCGATCGCGGTCGCCGTTTCCGCAAACCCGATCAGCAGCAGACGCTCGTTCCCGTACGCGTTCTGCACCAGTTCCGCCAGACGCGAAAACAGTCCAATCGCCTGTCCCGGCGCCGCCGGAATATGCTTTCCCTGCAGCGGATTGACCACCAGATAATTCCTTTTTACATTCTTCTCCCGCCGGGCAATTTTGACCAGCATTTCCTCCGTAAGATCGTTGTCCAGCACATATTCATAGACAAAATCATCCATAAAAAATCCGTTCCCGATATCGTTTTTCTCTTCCCGTATCTTCCGGAAATGCAGCTTTTCATAGGCATATCTGGCATCGTTATTCCTGTTTACATTAAGGGTGACGGACTTCGCCCCCGCTTTCTGCGCCTCGTTTAACACAAAGTCCATCATCTGCCGGGAAAGACCTTTTCCCCTCTGCGTTTTCAGCAGATAGAATTTACTGAGGTAAAGTTCCGTTCCCCGCATATAAAACGCCAGAAACCCCAGCCGCTCCCCGTGATCTCCGCAGACAAAATAATAACGGTAACCGTGGTCAAGCTGTTCCTGTATCGCAGAAACAGACTGGTATTTCTGGATCATATAATCGTTCTGGGCGCTTCCGATGATCGGATCAAAATGCTCTTTGACGATCGAAGAGGCCAGTGCAGACAGCTCTCTGACTGCACCGGCATCACGATCTGAAATCCTGATAAATTTCATGCTAATTCTCCATTTTCTGTTCCCATACGCCGGTTTCAGACGCTGCAATTACATCTACAGAACCGGCATCCTGTATTGCAGCATATCCGCAGAATCCATATTCACAGCCGCCGATCTTCTGCGGCGTCATTTCATATACGGCATCTGCGGTTCTTATATAAATCCTGCTGTCCGCCTCTGCATAAGAAGGATTGATCGTGCCCGTGATCTTTACCATATCTCCGTCATCTGCAATATCCCATTCTTGTACAAGGCCGCTCCGGGGCTTTCCCCGCAGCATTTCTCTTTCCGGAGCCGGAAATCTGGGTTCGTATTCCTGTATCAGTTTCACATTTCGTTCCGCGATCTCCAGGATCACCGTATCCGCCTGATAGGTTTCCATTTTCGCCAGATCGTACGGCACGGACTTATCATACACCGCATATTGGTACGCATCGCTGAAATACGGGATCAGATTATTGGCAAACGAATCCCGGAACATTAACAGGCTTCCTTCGGCACTGTCATTTTCCGTCTCGATATAGGCCTGCTCAAAATTTCTTGTTCTGGTCAGGAAGGTATAGGCTGCCTCTTTTCCAAACGTGATCTGCAGTTCATTATCTTTCGACAGAGGATATAACATTCTCTGCAGATCTCCGGTAAACGTATACTCCTCCTCATACCCGTACCTTTGCAGATCATCATATTCTTTCCCCAGCGTGCGCATCACTTCTTCATAAACATACCACGCTCCCAGATCATTCCAGTGGGTATCGGTTTTATAATACAATTCCTCATTCCGGTTCTCAAACACCGGAAACAGATCGATATGATCAACACCGTCCAGATGTTCTTTTAACAGATCCAGATTGTTCTTCTCCTGATATTTTATATAATAATACGGCATATGATCGTAAAGGCTGTTTTTATTCGGCGCTGCCAGAAAGACAAATTCCGCACCTTTTTGTTCCACCGCTTCCTGCATCAATTCCAGAGTGTGATAGATATTAAAAAGTTCCCGGTCGTCTACGGTTCCGATCCCGCAGTAATCATCTACGGTATCTTTGTAGTAAAGATATCCGTCCGTTCCTGCCACCACATCCTCCACCGGCGAATGGTCAAAAAACTGATGCTGGATCATTCCATACGCCTGAATCAGCTCCTGTCTTCCGCCAAAATGCATACTCATATACTGCTCGATCTTCTGTGCCGGATTTTCTCCTGTGTCTTCTCCCTGCTGCACCGCTTCCGCCAGAGCCACGCCGCCCTGTAAAAACATTGCCGCAGACATCAGAAAGCATCCGGCCAGAATAACCGCTGTGTAGCCGATAAAAATCAATTTTCTTTTCAAGCTTCCTTCTCTCCTTAAAACCGAAAATAAATAAACGGATGATACCCATTGACTGCCAGCGACATGAGGCACAATAACAGGCATACCACGCTGCCCGCATACTCTGCCGCCAGAACCAGCTTCCGGGGCAGAATCGTTTCCATCCTGTCTTTCCAATCAAACATTCCGGCAAACGCCAGCACGATCACCGTAATCGTAAATTTATCAAAATACGATACCAGCCGCACGAAAGAAGGCCCTGAAAGATCGAAGCCGGTAAACATGGCTGCCAGAAAATGCCCCGCCTGTACAATGGTATCGCTTCTGAAAAACACAAATGCAATGCATACCACAAAAGCCGTGTACAGCCAGCCGATGAAAGTATTTTTCCTTTTCCCCGGCTGGGAAACTTTTTCTTCCAGAACCGAAAAAATTCCGTGGATCAATCCCCAGATAATAAAAGTGATATCAGCGCCATGCCAGAAACCCGTACAGAAAAACACGATCAATTTATTGATATAAGTACGCGCCTTCCCTTTCCGGTTTCCTCCCAGAGGAATATACAGGTATTCTTTAAACCACGAACTGAGGGAAATATGCCATCTTCTCCAAAATTCCCTGATGGAAGAAGATTCGTACGGATAACGGAAATTTTCTTTGATATCAAATCCGAAAATCCTGCCGAGCCCGATCGCCATATCACTGTATCCGCTAAAATCATAATACAGCTGCAGACAGTACAATACGGCTGCCGTCCACGCGGCAGCGGCATTATAATCACAGTATTCCCATCCATAAATACCATCAACAATAACTGCGATCGTATTGGATAGCAGCACTTTTTTCCCTAACCCGTAAATAAATCTGCGCAGACCCTCTGCGGCTTTTTCCGCAGAAAAGCTCCTGCGGTCGATCTGATCCCTGATATCATTATATTTAATGATCGGCCCGGCCGCCAACTGCGGAAAAAAGGAAATATACAAAAACAATGAGAAAAAATTTTTCTGCAGATTTGTCCTGTCGCGGTATACATCAATGACATACGACAAAATCTGAAATGTATAAAAGGAAATACCGATCGGAAGCGGCAGGCCCGTCGGATATTTAAAAAAGCAGAGCATCCCGATATCCAGAACCACCGCCGCTGTAAGGATCTTCTCAGGATGCCTGCATCTGCACATGATCCGGGCAAGGGCGTAATTAACCAATGAACTGCCGATCAATAAAAAAATATATACCGGTTCCCCCAGCGCATAAAACACCACGCTGGCGATGAGCAGAACCGCGTTTCTGCATTTGATCCCCGGAAGAAGATAATAGAAAAACACGGTAAGCGGCAGAAACAGGATCAGAAACGAAATTGAACTGAAAATCATATCGTGCCTTTCCCGGTTATTCGGTAAGAAGGTACGCTTCTATCGCCGCAACCGTTCCGTCCTCCAGATAAAAAGAATATCCGTATCCGTCTGTCTCGTAAATATAATACGTATCGCTCATCGCCAGATTCTCTTCCCCGTATTTTTCCGCAACCGTTTCTGCGCTGCTTCCGATCCGGATGCCGCTTCCGGATACCGCATCATCCGTTAAAATATTGATCGAACTGATATATTCTTTTCCGTTCATCGGATAAGTAATGATTTCAACGTCGGTATAGGTATAAGTTTTATCATACCCGTCATACAGGCAGCTTTTATTCTCCGTATAATTTACCGGTTCTCCCAGTTCCTCTTTGATATCTTCCATGTCGTCATTCAGGGAAATCACAAGATTCCCCGTTTTCACCGATTCCGCTCCTACTGCCGTGCCCGAATCTGCATCGGATGCCTTGTTTTGACCGGATCCGCACCCTAGAAGCATCAGCCCCATGAATGCAGTGATTAAAAAAACTTTGATCTTCTTCATAGCCCGTTCCACCTTATCTTCCTGTATTTTTCATCCGCCTTTCACGGCGTCTGCGGATATCCTGCCGGATCCCACTCATAGATAATCGTTACGCCTGTCTGCTCGCTGGTATAAGAATAATTAAGGATCTGGTCGCTGGTCCATAAAAAACGCTCGGCTCCCCATCCGGTAGTTGCATCAAAATGCCACCAGGAACCGTCTACTTTTACCATATTCCAGTAATGCCCTCCGGTATATTCCTGCACTTCAATATTTTCAAAGCCCAGCCGGGTAAGCAATGCGCGCGAAGCGCTGTAAAATGCATAGCAGTTGCCGCTGCGCCTGGTCAGAGCCGTTTTCGCCCCGGCGACCCAGTCGCCAATGGCACTGTTTCCCCTGTATGTAATGTGGTTCGTAACCCAGGTATATACGGCATAGGCTTTCTCCCGTTCGCCCATATCATCATTTACAATACCGTTTAAAATATTATCGCATAATTGATCCAGTTCCGCATCTCCGGTTCCCTGACGCGCGGTTGTCTGTTCTATTGCAGCCGGTTCTGCAGCTGGTTCTGCATCCGGTTCCGGCTCTTCAATCGTTTCCACTTTCCCGTCAGTTTCCGAAGATTCCTCCTGCGGTGCCGCTTCTATCGATACCTCGGTGATATGCGCCGCTTCTATCGATACCCCGGTGATATGCACCGCCCCCGGCAGCGCTGCCGCCGGATCCGTCGTCATTGGAACCTCTCTGCCGCATCCTGTGATCAATACCGCCAGCACCGCCGCTATTGGAACCCATCGGCTTTTCCTCTTCATGTAAACACTTCCTTACCATGATTTCCTGCTTTCGATATTATAATCTTTCTTTCCGGATTTGTCACCCTCTGTTTTCCTATCAAGCGAAAAAACAGGCAGACTGCCGTCTGCCTGATCATATCTTGCCTTATCATTTTCATCCTGCATAAAACCGGATATACGGAATACATTCCGTGATCAATACATCTGCGCCCGCCATGCAGAGGGCAAAAAGCGTCATCAGGATCTGCAGAAAGATCGCCGCCTTGTCATAGACGAATTTATCTTCCGACCGGTTGGAAAGCAGGATCTCGACGCCGAGCCCCACGATCATAAGCGGCCACAGGCGGAAGATCATCTCATAGCTGATCAGCCGGGTAAAAAGATGGAACAAAAACAGCACTCCGTACACGATCATGGATATTCCGGCTGTTATGGAACCGACCCGGTGCATCCTACTTTTCTTCTCCATATTCCGAACCTCCTTCCGCTTCTGTAAACGTCTTCTTTTTTCCGATGATCAGCCTGACACCGAGGACAATGATAATGACGGAAAAGATAAAGCCCGGAATGTTCGATGCGATCGGATAGAGCGTCTCCCAGAGATCATCCGGGATCATGTCATAGATCAGGTTGTCGACCGAATTCCACAGCATGGCGCATCCGATCAAAAGCACGACGATACCGATCCATTTATTCACGGATTTCTGTGATATTCTGACCGGCTTTCCGTCCGTAAACTCTTCCCAGATAAACTGATCCCGTATCTCTGCAAATTCCGCATCATCCGTCGCATCCAGATTCCTTGCATGGAAAAATCCATAGAACCATATGACGATCCCCACGAGATAAAAATAATCTGCCGCAAGCAGGATCGTCGGGATCAGACAGCAGGCAAAAAATACCCCCATAAGGCTGATTCCCATTTTCATGTATCCCATATACATTTCCGCCGCTCCCGGCATAAAGGAGCATAGAAACGCAAACACCTTGTTTTTCTTTTTCGGCTTCATAAAAATTCCTCCCTCAATCACTTAAAAACATAATTTTCCAGCAGATCCGCTACCATATGGGACTGCCGGATCGCTGCGGTCAGTTCCGATTCCGCCTTTGCGTCCGCTACTGCTTCCGCCTTCGTCCGGCGCCCGGCTTCCACTACAGTCCGCTTATCCGGCACTTCATAACGGCCGGAATCCGAAAATGCAGGGACTGCAAACATCAGTGCGATCGCCGCCGCCGCTGACGTTATGATCTGCAGACAGTATCTCCGGAACTCTGCTTTTTGCTTATTCTTTGCAGCAATCTTCGGAGGTTTTTGGACTTCCAGAACAATTTCTCCGTCGGCAGCTTCCGGTTCGCGGTTTTTTGCGGCAGACGGTTCGCCGCTGACTGCCGCCAGAATATTTTCCAGAAGATCATCCGGCGCCGCAATCGTTTCCTCTTCCGCACTTCTGATCAAAAGTTCCAATTCTTCTTCGGTTAAATATCCGTATTCCTTCATGAAAGCAGATCCTCCCTTCTTATCGATTTTTTCAGCATTTCCCTCGCCCGGTAAATCTGAGTCTGTATCGTTTTTAAATTCGCGCCTTTCTGATCCGCGATTTCTCTTGCCGTAAGTCCCTCCACGAAAAAGCTGACTCCGACATCGTCATACGGCTTTGGCAGCTTCAAACATTGTTCCCTTACCGCTTCCAGCACCGCCCTGCCCTCAAAAATCTTTACGGGATTTTCCCCTGCCCCGGAAGTTTCGGCCAGTTCTTCTTCGGGCACGGGAACGCTTTTTCGTTCGGCCGCCCGTAAGTAATCGATGCACTTGTTTCCGGCGATCCGGCAGATCCACGACTTTTCATTCTTCCCGTCAAACCCGGCATATTTCTGGTATGCCTTAAGAAACGTTTCCTGCGTGATATCCTCCGCCGCAAAATAATCGCCCGTCATTTTCAGGCAGATGGAAAAAACCAGATTTTTGTACTGATTGACAAGCCGTATTAAATTTTCCTTTTCATCGATTTTTACCACCTCCTCCGGTGCTTCATCTATTAAAACGGAACAGAGCCGGAAAAATCTTCAAATAAATCCTATTTTTTGAAATGAATCTGCAAACCGCCTGTCAGACGGAGTTTTCCTCCGTCTGATAATCCTGCTTCGGAAGTTTTTTGAAATAATAAATGACAAAAGGGATCGTAAACGGAAGCGCTAACACCATGGAAAGCGGCTGTGCCTCCTGGATTCCCGCAAGCCCACTGAAATGAGAAAGAAGAAACAGCAGCGGAATAAAAAGGAATCCGCTCCGGAGCGCCGAGAGAAAAGAAGCCCCGAACCGTTTTCCGGTACTCTGGAAAAGCATCTCCGTCATCATGCAGACCGGAAGCAGAAGATGCGCCAGCGCCTGAAGCCGAAGCGCTCTCGTCCCTACTTCAATAACCTCCGGATCATTCCGGAATACGCCGATCAGGCTGTCGGAAAAAATGATCAGCAGAATACAGCCTGCGATAATGATCCCTTCCGCCGCAAGCAGGGTAAAACGGTAGCCCTTGCGGACGCGGGAATATTTCCCCGCTCCGTAATTAAACGCCGAAACCGGCTGAAATCCCTGCCCGATCCCCAGCGCGATGGAAAACGCAAAAAAGATGATCCTGCTTACAATGCTCATTCCCGCAACCGCCGCATCCCCGTATCTGCGGCACTGGGAATTCAGCAGCACGGTCGTCAGACTGTTTAATCCCTGCCGCAGCAGGCTTGGAAATCCGGTAGCCATGATATTTCCGTAAACCAGCGATCCCGCACGCAGAGCCTGCCGGATATCCAGCTTTGTTTCCGTTCTTCCCGATAAAAACATAAACATCAGGATCAGCCAGCTTATGATCTGGCTTACGGCGGTAGACAAACCCGCACCGGAAATCCCCATATGCAGTCCGAACATCAGGATCGGATCGCCGATCATATTTAAAATCGCGCCGGACATCAGACCGACCATGCCGAGGGAGGCTTTGCCCTCGTAGCGCAGAATATTGTTTAAGGTAAGGCTTCCGCTCATAAACGGCGCCGCCACAAGAATATAGGAAATATAGGTTTTTGCATAAGGCGCAATGGTATCGGTACTCCCCAGCAGCATGACAATATCATCCAGCCACAGGAAACCAACCAGTGTGATCACAAGCCCGCACAGCATCGAGCCGAAAAAACCGGCGGAGGCATGAAGCGATGCTGTTTTCCGATCCTGTGCGCCCAGTGCTCTGGATAAAATGCTTCCGGACCCCTGTCCGAACATAAATCCGAAGGCCTGAATGATCGCCATAAACCCGAATACGATCCCGACCGCCCCGCTGGCGCTGGTTCCCAGCTGCCCGACAAAGGCCGTATCCGCCAGATTGTAGATATTATTGATCAGCATGGAAAAAACGCTGGGAATGGAAAGCCCTATGATCAGCCGCGGGATCGGCGTTCCTGTCATTTTTTCATATTGGGTAAGTTCTGCTGTCTGCTTCATCTGATTTCTTCCTTCTTTCTTTTTCATAATCAATTGCAATTAGGATGTCCCGTCCAGCTAAAAAATTATATCACGCCGTGTCAAATAATGCCATATCCTATTGCACCATCCCCGAAGATAGTGTATAAATAAGGAAAATAGCAGGAGGCTGCCGGACGCCGGTCTGATATGCGTCAGATATTCCCGGAAAGACAACGCCTATCTTCATTCGGACCGCCAGCCGAAATTTCTCGAAACCTCATCGGGAAAATACCGTGCGCATCTGCTTAAATTAAGGCGGATCGCAACCCTGATCCAGCGGCTTTATACGGATGAAGATTCCTATTATTTTGAAGACGGAGACGACTATTATTCCTGCAAAAAATGTTACTGCGAGCTGCTTCCCGATGCCGGAGAACGGATACGGCACAATCGGCAGCCTGCTGACGCAGAACCATGTTTCCCTGAATGATCTGTGCCGGTGGGCGGACAGGATACGGAAAATGCCGTATTATAAAAAGCTGGATCTCGGCGGCAGAACCTGTATCATCGTTCACGCCGGATATCCGGAAACTGCCAAAGATACCGGCGGCATACTGGTTATCGCCTTTATGATCTCCGGTGCCGTAAAGAAAATTGCCGGGCGGCGCAGGGAGCAGGAAAAATAACCGGCTGCCTGCCTACTTCCCGCAATACAAAGACATGCTTCCAGTTATCTCCAATACTTTTTATATGCATCCATAACCGCTCTTTGTATTTCATCCCGAAAATATTTTGGAGCGATCACCTCGCACCGGCTGCCGTGAGCCAGTACCCATTCACGCATTACGGATGGAATACAATAAATCTTCACCAATACTTTTTCATGATCCGACTTCATCACCGTCAAATCATTCCCAAATGTTTCTATCAATGTCTGCCACAAAGCTCTGTCACATTCTACGTCGTAGCGCTCGGCATTTTCTCCATTCCGATAAATGTAATGCTCGGCATACTGACCGGGATTGATACCGCCAAATATCATGTCGGCATTTCGCTCCAGGATCACAATGTCGCTTAAATAGTCAATTCTGTAATGGGTAAGGGCTTCTCCATCTTCCGGTTTTGCCAATATGTAATAATTCCCTAAAGCCCATATGGTAACATAGGGGCTGATCACAATCGGACTGTCCATGCTTTTCACTAATTCGGTATCCACATCATATTCCAGTAAATTCACTTCCACTTTACAGCCCTGATTGATGGCAATGTTTAAGGTGTCAATATTATAAAACAGCTGCTTATTCCATACTTTTCGCTTATTCTTTACAAAAACGGTTTTCTGGAGCATTCTTCCCTGAAATACACTTTGCGTATCAATCAGTTTTCTTATAATTTCCCTGCAGTTCTCTTCTTTTATCATATCAGAGGCTGCCACCGCATCACATAACAACCTGATTTCAGACGGCTCAAAAGCTCTGTCGATCAGATAATATCCTTCTCTGTTATCGGTATATCCTTCAATATCAATTCCCATACTTCTTAAGGCATCAATATTTCTGTAAATAGTCCTTCGTTCCATATCCACATCATAGATTGCTTTCAATTTTTCCTGTATTTTCCCGGCAGAAATAATATGGTTTTCATCCGAGTATTTCTTTAATACTTCATATAAACAAAGTATGGTTGCTTTCTGGCTGATCATCGAATTCCTCCAATCATGATCTGGGTATCCTTATTATACCCATTGCAAATAAAAATCGCAATCATCCGGTGTGCTATTTTTGGTACAGCGAAAGGCGCACGTTTTGCCGCTCCGATCTGCTATAGTAATTTCATCAAAAAACAAAGGAGGATGCACGCCATGCATATACCGCACATCGAACATGCTTATGAAAACATCAAAAAAACCTGTGACCGTAAACTCAGCCAGATATATCCGGTTCAAATACCGGAGCCGGTAAACGCACGATACCAGATCGAACTGGAATACCTAAAAACGTCTGATTATCTGGATGACTTTGAGATCTTCCGATGCCTGAATCTGGAAGCCTCCAAATGCTCTCAGGCACTGTCAATGAGAGGAACGATTACAAGCTCATATATTATCTATCTTCTTGGTAATTCATTGCTTAATCCGCTTCCTGTTCATTATTACTGTCCAAAATGCGGACACTATGAAAACGTTGATACGAAATTGTTCTGTATCGATCTTCCGGAAGAAAAATGTCCAAAATGTCAAACAGCTTTAATTGCAGACGGATTTCATCTGCCGATAGAAAGCGTCTGGGGGCTGGACGGAAAAAAAGCCTTATCTTTTGATTATGATATATCCGAAGAATTTATTCCGTTCGCTAAAAGAGTGCTGCAGACCTTATATCCTCAATATGCCATCGCCCCGCTCGGAATTTGCCGCAGACCGGCGGAAGGAAAAGCGGTTGAAATGAAACATTCCGGCTTTCTGATCCTTCCGGAAGGACGAAATATCGAAGACTATCCGGAAATGACCGGTTTTCTGGAAGACGGTGAATTATGTCTGTCCGGAAATATTCTGGAAATCGAGAATCATTATATGCACAGGGTTTTATTATTACCAAACAAATTCATAGAGCAGATGATCGCAATGCAGCGAAAAACCGGCATTTATGCAAATGAAATATCACTTTCGGAACTCCGCGCACTTAACTGGAATGATATAAATAATTCATCTGCTTTGACAGAGGCAGAATCCTATTTCTTCCGCAAAATAAAACCAAAAACTTATTTTGATATGGTATGTTTAAATGCAGCCAGCCATAATTCATACAGCAATCAGAATTATTCCACCCGCGATGGCCGCTTCTATTCCCTGCCGGCACTCTTTGAAAAACCGGAATTTCAAAAATATCCCTGCTATACACGGGAAGATTTCTTTGATGAACTTTTGAAAATGGGAACCAAGCTGGAAAAAGCATATGAAATAGCAGAATTTATCGGAAAAGGCAAACAGAACTCCACTATGCAAAAGCTGATTGACCGATTTGCTTCATTTGATATTCCGAAAGATTTGAAATCCGTTGCAAAAGAATATCTATACCTGTTTCCACGCTCACATTCTGCAGAACATATGCTGTTATACGCAAAACTTGCTTTCTATGCAAAGAAAGACAGTCGTGCTTTTAGCAAAATCGTATTCATCAATCGTTGATTCTTACCGCCGGCCAATGAATAAATGCGTTCAACGGCCGGCATCTTTTATTGCACTCTTTCCTTTCAGCCCAAAAACAATGCTACTAAGAAAATAACGATCCCAAGCGGAGGACATACTCCTACTACAACTGCCAATAGCACCCATTTCCACCAATCTGAAGAATTTCCTGATGTTCCATTGTTTGCCATATGATAGTCTATAAAACTATCTGACATGTCATATTTTCCGTTTCTATTCCAATCGTTCATAAAGCACCTCCCTCTTAAAAAGCCATTAAAATAAGAACCAGGATAAAGATTTTCTATATTCTTTATCCTGATTCTTATTTTAAAGCCTGTACTGTCCCAAAAACAGGACTTGTTTAGCCAATTGCAGTCAAAACTGTCAAATTACTTTCCTCATTGCCCGCGCAAAAAACCCCGTTTATTGCCGGAAGATCCGGTACGATATCTCCTCAACGTTAAATGAGCAAAATGAAATAATATTTTCTTCTTTTACGTTCCCAATTCAATCACTCTTCCTCCGCCCTGTTTATATTTTTCATCATGCGTAACTAAGATTACCGTCTTTCCCTTCCGGTTCTGTTCCCATAAAATCGACATGATCCTTTCTCCATTTTTTCGGTCGAGGGATCCGGTCGGTTCATCGCAGAGGATCAGATCGCATTTTTTAAACATCAGCCGCGCCAATGCAATTCTCTGCTGCTCGCCTCCGGAAAGCATATATATTTTTTTATCCTTGGCATCCGCTAATCCCACCTGCTCTAAAGCCTCATCCAAACCGATCCCCGAACGGTTCGCCTTCCGAATGATCTCAAGATTCTGCTTGACGGTTTTATCCTCGATCAATGCAAAGTTCTGAAACAGAAATCCGGCTTTTTCCGCCAGATATTTCTGCCTGTTCTTTTTTCTTCCCACATCGATTCCATCCACCAGAATCTGTCCCGAATCCAGCGGCTCCAAGGAACCGATCATATTCAACAGCGTCGTTTTTCCACATCCGCTCACTCCTGAAAAAACCACAAACTCTCCCGTATCTATTTTTATATTTAGATCATGGAACAGGACTTTGTTTCCAAAGGCTTTATCCAGATTTTTAATTTCTACCATTTCATTTCTCCTTCATTCTTATAAAACGCTTCCCTTTAGTGCTTTTTGTATGCTCGTTTTTTCCAGGATCTTAATATTACGCAGCGTAGCGGTCACGTCCACTGCACCAATCGCCGCATAAGCGGTTAATAAATATCCTATGGATTCCATGTGCAGAACCGCTGCAGCGATCATTGCTGCCGCCGCGCTTACCGCCAATATGATCACAGTGAGCAAAAACATTTTCCGGTATTTTAGAAAAACGGAATAACCAGACACCGTTTTTACTGCCAGTTCCATAGAGTGAAGCATTCCTTCATATTTGAGCAGCGTTTTAATAATGATAAATTCCATAACCAGAAGAATGGCAAATGCGGTCAGTCCAAACAGAATCGTCCGCTGGTAATGTTTTAAATAATAATGGTAATTATCATACACATTGGTAAGAAATGATGCGTTTTTTTCAATGGGATTGCTGTTTATGTACGCACCCCATTCCGCTTCTGTCATGTTGATCATACACGCCTGCACAAAATAAATCCCATTGTATAAATTCAGTTCATCCTGCATATCCAAAATAATCAAAGGATTCTGATAAATCCGGCTGATAATCCCATTCTGGTTTCTGATACCGATCACAGAACAGGAATCCTGATAGACCAGCGCCTCATATTTTGTATTTTCTCCCAGATACATTTCTGCAAGCATCTCTAAATCCTGCAGTCCTGCGTCCGCCATTTTTTCCGGCACAAGAAAATAGATTTTGTCCTCAAATTCCGTACTCCGGATATCACTGATATTTTCCTTTAAATAATGAACGGTGTTTTTATTATAAAACAGACAGGGTTTTCCGCTGAACATTCCCTCATCCATATAAACATTCAGAAACGCCTGTCCTTCTTAAAAGTATATCGCACAAAATTCTTTTCAACACAATTGCTTTCAAACTCTCTCCGTAAATAAACCGCACCGCCGTTTCTTTTTTTAACAGCATCGTTTCATACAGCGTCATCAACAGCAGAAACAGGATCCCTACGCCCCATATACAGACAGCGTTTCGAGCGGAATGCTGATAAATATACCCTTCTTTGGGGAAATTTCCGTCATAGATATTTATCATTTCACTTTTAAAGGCTCTTGCATCTTCCATTTTTCCTATAAAATAATAGCTTGAAATCTCATTCACATCCGGTATCTGCGAAAAATCTTTAAATTCCACTTCTATTTGTCCCAGAAAAATACTTTTATATTTCCCTTTGCGGATGGAAGAGTTCTTCTGTAAGATTTCTTCTGTTTTATCCATTCCATAAATAGAAACGATTTCTGAATGAATGGTTTCCAAATTACGGTTGACCGCAAACACAAGACAATGATGAGCTTTTGCCTTTTCTTCTATATCCGTAAGCATCTTCTGTTGAGATACGTCCTTTGGCAGATACATTGTTGTCACAATATACTCCGTTTCAAAACTGTCAATGTTCCAAACAAACATTTCTCCGATAAAGGTCAGGATGGCTGCAATTAAAAAAATGCTTGTAAGATACCTTATTTTTCTCATTCGGTTTTTTTCTCCTTTTACTCATCGTTTCCTCGAAACAACCTTTATAATTCCCACATTCTTTTTGCTTTTTCTTACAATTCTTTTTTTAGCATGTCCCAATGATTTTACCTCCGTCCGATATATCACATCGAAGCAAACTTTTTCTTTGCTGCAATATATTGCTTTTTTGTTTCTACATACTTCCTAACACTGATATATGCCTTTTTATCTGCTGGAAAGTATGCAAACTCCTTATCCAGATGCTCTACGGAATTTAAATTGATCAGAAAAGATTTATGACATCTGAAAAAACCGTACTCTTCCAGCTTCTTTTCTAAATCATTGATTTTTTCGCTGCATTCATAGCATCTGTCAATTGTGTGTATGATACAACCTCTGCCTTTCGTTTCTATATAAAGAATATCCTTCGCCAAAATACGTTTTGTATCATTTCCGTTTGTACCGACCAGCATAAACTGATTCTTTCTGTTGATCTCCCTTACTCTTTGAAAAGCCTCTTCTAATTCCTCCTGCATTTTTGTTTTATCCACATACCGGAATGCATCCACCAGATATCCTTTTCTTGCATAATCCAGATGCGTGGTCAAAATTATAATGATACTTTCTGAATGTTCTTCTTTATATTTAACGATTGTTTCAAAACCATCCATTTCAGGCATATCAATGTCCATTAATACCATATGATACTCTTTATTTTTTTGGAGAAACTCAACGCCAGAATGAAAAACATCAATTTCATCCGATTGTTTCACATAATCCTGCACTGCTTCTAACTCCAGATCTCTCCATTTCTGTTCATCGTCAACAATAGCTATTTTCATCCCGCATTATCCTCTTTTTCATTTTTTAATGTGATGGAAACAATAAATTTATCATCCGCAATTTCAATATCCATGAGGCCCTTGCAATCCCTGATACTGTCTTCCACATTTTTCATTCCCCACCCATGATACTCTTTTTCCCCTTTCGTCGTTTGTAATCGGTTCTTATCCAATTTATCATTATAATAGTAATTACCTATTTCTACGATAATAACATCTTTCGCATACCGGCATATTACCCATATCTCTCTTTTCTCAGTCTTATCCGCCGCTTCTATCGCATTATTCAGCAGATTAAAAAAATGGTACATAAATTGTAAGCGCTGATATTACACTTTGAAGGGAAATGACCTGTTACCTTCATTTTTATATGTTTTCTTTCCGCGTCGGCATATGATTGGTTCAGCACAGCATCAACGATATCATTTCCTACGCAAATACTGTTTCCCAGATCATCTACTTTTCCGATGATATCCTGAAAATAGTCTTCAAACTCCTGATTTTTTCCCTCTTTCCTCAAGGTATTTAAAAAATAAAGATGGCTTCTGATATCATGCCTGAATTTTTTTGTTTCTATTTCCCGCTCTTTCAAATATTCATAATATGCGGCTTGTTTTTCAAGATATTGCTTAATGATCAGTTCCTTTTCCTTATACATATTTCTTGAAACCAGCAGTAATATTACGGATATCATCTCTATAAATAATCCCAATGTTACCAAAATACAGATAATAATATACGCAAATTTATTGCTAAATGCTTCTTCTTCTAAAGTTACGTTTGCCATCAGCGCCAATATATAAAAATTAACAAATAAATTCCCTGTAAAGAAAACCAAATATCTAGTGCTGATATTTCTGATTCCTTCATCTGTTATTTTATTTAGCAGTCTACTGGCAACGCCGATAACGCCAAGTGAGAATAATGCCCCCAAAACATTTTCCAGCGAATCGTTGGAGAAATCAACAACCTCCCCTATCGTATCCAGCAACAGCATTGCGATCAACTCAATGAACTCCACAATAATAGATACCCATATGGCGCATATGGCGATCTTTTTATTATTTTCTATATAGCATATTTTGAAAACAATTACCAAACACGCCAGATAGACAAACAGTGCGAAGATCCTATTCCCTGTCTCATGAATCATCAGTGAGGCAAAAGCCGAGAGAAACAGAACTTTTACATATCTGTAGTTATCCTCTGTTTTTTCCCTTAATCGCAGATAATTTTTGCATATCAGCAGTATTCCCGCAATATGTAAAACATCAGCAATAATACTATACAGTATACTCATTTTCTCTCCTAAACTATATGGAGTTATTTCTTATTCCATTTTTTCCAAAAAGCATAAACCAACGTTGCAACAGAGCCGCATATAGCTCCTATGACCAACGGTAAAAATATTCCATCCATTATAAAATCCTCCTAGTCTTTTAACAGTTTTTAGAATACAAATATTTTTGACAGACGGAAAACATAAATAAAAATGATACAATACCGCTTCCAACTGCAAGAATCATAATCGCTGATAAATCTTTCTCATTCTCACTTATGCAGAGCAGCAAAGTTATGAATATGATGATTATCAGTGTGACGGACAATGTCGCAAATATGATATCCTGCGCTTTCAGCTTCTTAAAATTTTTTACTCCCTGCAGCATTCCAACCAGATTTAATGCCAGAACGAAAAATATCCATCCATAAAACAACACGCTTAAATCCATGTTTCCAATACTGCTGATTAAACAGAATACGCCGCCTAATAATGCCATTCCCAGATAACACATTCTGATAAAACTGATTCCCCTGTTGTTTTTCATCGTCAGGACGATTTTCCTGTTGAACAATACTGTGAAAAAAACTGCCAGTGACAAAATTGGAATTAAATCTACCATCTTTTTTCTCCTTTTTCATAAATTTTTTCTTTATATTCTGATCCGAGTTTTTATATAAATGATTTATTTTATTAAATTTCCGGTAATTTCTTTTAATCGAACGAAATCTTCTTCAAATACCCTGTCCTTTCCAACCTTAAGCTGCCCTTTATACAGTTCAATTTCGCAGACGGTTCCTTTCGTTGTAATCTTTTCCTTCACTATGCGTATCTCGGTTATCTGCGAATAATCTACCACGTATCTATCAGAAAGAAAAAATGAATCGCAAAATCCAGATGTTACCTCATTATACGGTTCAAAACATGCCAAAAATGATATCAGTACGAGCCATATCCAATAATTATCATATATATAATTCTCGCTGATGTAACTCAAGTCATGAACACATATATATACCAAACTTATAACTGCCAGTCCTATATTTACAACTAGGAGCAATTTGATTACCTTATGATAATAAGCAGTATAAGCACCCATGCTATACCCATTTTTGAAATACCTATTTTTTATGGTAAACCTAAGTATAAATTCCACCAGTGCTACAATATAAAAGAGCGTCATATATATGAATACAGCTATATAGTTGTTTGCCATCTTATGATAGTAAACTGCCAACATTACCAAATTCATTTCGATATTGATAAACGCTGGGAACCATCCTTTAGGATATATTCTTTTTGCGTTAATATCTTTATCATTGTATTTGGATCGTTTGAATAATTTATCATTATACATACAGTTACTCCTCTACTCAATAATCAAATCCTTTGGTTTATCTGCTTTTAATTCAATGTATCCACACTCAACACATACAAGACAACTAACCGTACTTTGATGTAAAACTTCAAATACACCTTTCTTTTTGTTTGTCAGATACACCCCCATTCCAAACACATCCCCACTTATCTTGGCATTTATCATTTTGCCTTTACATTTTATACACTCCATTTATATTCCTTCTTTCGTTTCCTGTAAACAGTTTTTGCTGAATGATCCGACGTTCCACCTCTCTAACCGGTTCAAACAATCCTAATAAAGTAAACGAACTGCTTGGATTCATATTTTTGTTTAACCAATCCGCATCGTCGCAGCCATATAGCAGATGTTTTGTCAACTTGGAGTAGTACTCCTTCGATGGCATACCCTTCAACAATTTCTCTGACGACCTGTTCATCACTTCCTGTAAAACACGCTTTTCAACCTGTCCGTCCTTTAACAGCCTGTATACCATATGAAAATAGAATATATCCCGTTCTTCGCTTTGTGGATATTCTGATAGTATTTTATCCTCCTCAAACATGGATCTGAGAATTCCATTTATTTCATCATCCAACTCAAAAACACCTAGATACTCCAACTGAATTACCCAGTCGAGCATCCCGAGATTGGTTGAATCTTTCGGTTCAGCATTAGTCTTTTTTGCATATTTAAATATCTCATTCACAAGCCAGCCACTATCCATTATTTTTTGCTTCCAGTCATTTGCAAACATCAAATACTGTGCAAGTTGAAGGAGCGTCCGCTTATCATTTTCCTTATACAATTTGTACGCAGGAAAATCACCATATAAATTTTCTGTTTTTAGGAATGATGAAACGAACATGGTAAGTCCAATAAAAATACAAAACACTAAAAATACACTTATGTATATATACTTTGCAGATAGTCCCGAAAATAACAACACAGCGTATGCCACCATTGCTGCTATCGCCTCCACAAATGATATGATCGGTGCAAACAGCAATGCCCTGCTGTATATTTTTCGAATTTTTTCAAATTGTCCCTCACTGTTTATTGCCGGAAGATCCGGTATTACGATTCCGCCTGCAAGTGTAATTTTGTTTGGATAAAATAGAAATTTCCATCTTTTATCATCCTTATAAAAGCAAAATAAAAATACGGCTATAAACCTAAGCGGAATTTTATTGATCCAAAAATAAAATGCATGAGACAATTCATGAAGCGTAGTGGAAAATAACATGGACAATGCAAACAATCCGATTATTGCTGCATAATTAATTCTAAGTTCAAACAGCTTATCCATCTCAAACTCAGTCACAAATGTTCCGATTCCGATTCCGAATAAAATGCATATTCCCAAAACGAAAATATACCGGCAAAACTTCTTCATGCTATATCTCCTCCCATTATATTGTCTCCTCGTATTATAAATTTTGTCTTTGTACTCTGATTCGAGTTTTTATATAAATCAGTTCAATTTCGCAGACTGTTTATTACTTTGTTTTAACATAATGGATTAACAATTAAAAAATTATTAATAATCTTTTCGTCATCATAGTAATTGGGTAATTTGGATAATAACGAATCCATCGAGGATAATTCTATCTTTTCGTTCAATTCACATACGTTAGTAGTCCTTTTATAAACCGCCATTTCCGTTTGCTTAAATCTATAAATTCCTGATTTTGTTTTTGTTATTCTTTCACTATACTTTTCCCAAAGCATCAACGCTTCCTCAGAATCCCCTATAAGATTAAGATAAATAATTGCGTGACAACAAAAACAACTATATATCTCAAATGGTATTCTTTCTTGTATGTTATAGATGATGCTATTAAGGTTTTCTGGATCAGCCAAAACGGATGAATAGCATTTAGGTTTCATAATCATTTCATATAAAAATGCATCAGCCAGCAAAAAGTTCATTGTGGGTGCATTTATGTCCAAAGTTAGTGTTTCAACGCATTGTCTCATCCTCTCGATTAAAAAGCTCTGTGTTGTTCTTACATTCTCTTTCAATATATTATCTTGTAAGAGAAAATAATTATATATTTGAACCAACGAATACACTTCATCTGTTTTCAACTTTTTAGCACCAATATAGTCTCCTACAATACTCCCCAGATTCAAAATGGATGTTATATTTATATAAACAGACCAAAACACCATAGCAATGCAAAATATAAAATAATAGGAGCAAACATCATATTTTATATGCCTGATAGTAAAACTTACTAATAGCAAAAAAAGTATTCCTAATAATGCCGAAAATATTGAAGCGCTAATGACAGATATACTAATTTTTTCCCGAAGTGTATTATATTCTTTTTCATCCAAAACAGACGAAATTTGTGGAATAACTATTCCACCAAATCCAAGTTGTAGATTTAATGCAACCGATATTTTATATCGGCGAGCTTCCTTTATCAAACAAACGGGAAATAAGTATATTAAACGGATGGCTATGCCCTGTAAGCGATATGCAACCGCATGGGTAATCTCATGCAAACACATTGAAAGCCATAATGCAACTCCAAAAACAATTATTCCTTTTACTATACCAATTGATAAATATTCTGGATGAAGTTCTTGAATTTTAGCAAATCCTACTCCTATTATAATTCCCATAACAGAAATACAAAGCACAATTCCATAAAAAATTATATACAATCTTATTTTTCTCACAGCATCTTTCTCCGAAAATAGTTACCGTACACCAAAAGCCGAGAAAAACAGAATTTTTACATATCTGCAGTTATCCTCTGTTTTTCCCTTAATCGCAGATGATTTTTGCATATCAGCAGATATGGAGTTATTTCTTATTCCATTTTTTCCAAAAAGCATAAACCAACGTTACAACAGAGCCGCATATAGCTCCTATGACCAACGGTAAAAATATTCCATCCATTATATTTTCTCCTCGTATTATAAATTTTGTCTTTGTACTCTGATCCGAGTTTTTATATAAATGATTTATTTTATTAAGTTTCCGGTAATTTCTTTTAATCGAATGAAATCTTCTTCAAATACCCTGTCCTTTCCAACCTTAAGCGGCCCTTTATACAGTTCAATTTCGCAGACTGTTCCTTTCGTTGTAATCCTTTCCTTTACTATGCGTATCTCGGTTATCTGCGAATAGTCCACCACGTATCTATCAGAAAGAAAAAATGAATCGAAAAAACCAGATGTCATATCATTAAACGGTTCAAAACAAATCAAAAAGAATATCAGTGCAAACCATCTCCAAGAATAATCATATACAGCATCCTTGCTTATGTGAGTCAAGTTATGAACAAATAAATTTACAAAACTTGCAACTGCCATCCCTATATTTACAACTAGAAGCAATTTGATTACCTTATGATAATAAGGAGTATGAACACCCATGCTATACCCATTTTTGAGATACTTATCCTTTATGATATATCTAAGTGCAAATTTCCCTAGTGCTACAAGGTAAAAAAGCACCATACAGATTGATACAGTCATATAGTTGCTTTCTATCTTATAATAGTAAATTATCAACATTGCCAAAAACATTTCAATAATAAAAACCAATAGAAACCATCCTTTAGGATATATATTTTTAATGTTAATATTTTCAGCATTGTATTTAGATCGTTTAAATTTATCATTTAATATATATTTCATTTTATATTCCTTCTTTCTCACTTGCTCTTTTTATTTAAAAAGCCCCAAAAAACACTAATTCCTGTTAATAAACTTGTGAAAATAAATGTTTCTTTTGAGATATTTTTATATTCCATCATCATATATAATTGATCAACTGTGCAAATAATTAAAATAATTGAAAGAACTACAAATAAATTTTTTTGTATAAATCTTGATAATTTCATATTAATCTCCTTTAATAAAAAAACTGCAATGAACTTCTATTCACTGCAGCCGAACTATCCTAGCGGTTTTCGCATTCGCAAATTCCTGCCGTAGACTCCAAGCTTTGCGTCCTTATATTTCTATAAGTTTGCCAAGTATTATCTTAACTATAAAAAACATATCCTATCTTCAGTTTCCTGTAAACAGCTTTTGCATCAACGTTGATTTATTTTACATAAACGTTTTATTTGCTGTTTAAATGTGTGCCCTTTCTCGCGCGAGGGGCGTTCATGATCAAAAAAGCCGGTTGCAATACTGGACGCCCTGTGCGGCAGGATTGCTGTAGTCAAACTCCTTGCTTATAAACATAAACAAGTTTACTTTTTACTCTTTATAGGTCAAGAGCTAACTCTATAAGATGGAACCGATAAATTGTGCAGATGCATCCTATTAATCATAGTGATTTTCCATACATAAACTGCACAAAAAATTGTATTCATCAATCGTAAATTTTTCCATGCACTCCTTTCCCTTTTTTGTTACTATTTTACATTTTTTTATTTCAGTTCCCATAATATCATAAGTTTTTACATCGACGATTTCTTTTATATCCTCATAACACATTTCAAATGAGCCAGAAACATACGATTTTTCTCCAAAAACAACTATAAACGGATAAAATATCGCTATAAAATAGAATATAAAAAGCAAACCAAATTGCCACAGCAGCAAGTATTCATCCCACGCTCTCCTGTCTTTGATACAAATCAAAAAACCAATACAAACAATTCCAAACAAACCTACAACTGAATACTCAAACATTCTTAGGCATTTTTTCGCATTTATCGAAATATATATTTTCTCTTTTATTTTCTTTTGAAAGATAAAATATCTACACAAAAATACAATAATCAAAAAAGCATAGCCATAGAACTGAATGAACACTCTATCACAGTTTGGAAAATTCCATAGCGCAATAAATGGAATTAACAGAATAATACAATATATTATAGTTTTTAATGCTTGCTTGTTTGTAAATGGATAATAATATTTCATATTATCTCTCCTCATTTCTCTTTGTCTTTCATGTTCTCAAGATTAGCACACTTTTTTTCTTTCTGCCAGCTATTGTAAAAATCAATCGTTCTTTTGCATAAATTTACCCTATTCTTCCATATAAAGCATAATTTTTACGCAGAATTCCCGAGCATCGTATGTCAGTTCCATTTCCCCATTATACTGTTCCACCGCTGCATTCACATTTTTAAGACCAATTCCATGCAATAATGTATCTTCTTTTTTCGTCAACAATTCTCCCTCTCTCTGAAAAACAACCCCATTGTAACTGTTTCTGACAGTGATCCATACCGCCCCCGCCTGATATTTTATCTTCAGATCAATATACTTGTCATCTTCAAGGCAATCTGCTGCTTCAATTGCATTATCAAGAAGATTTCCCATAATTGTTACGATATCATCACTTTTCACAGCAATTTCACTAGGCAGAAGAATATGGGAGCAAACCTTGATCCCCCGTTCATGTGCATCACTTAATTTATAATTGATAATACTGTCAAATGCCACATTTCCCGTACTACTAAAAGTTTTGGTCTGCTGCACCCTGCGCGTCAGATTCTGAAGATAGTTTTTGGTTTCTATATTTTCCTCTCCGATCATTCCCTCCAGCACATACAGATGATTACTGATATCATGCCGGAACTTTCTCAGTTCTGTACTGCTTTTCTGCAGCAGCTGCGCCTGTTGGTAATAATAATTCTTTTCCATCTCCATCCTGTCTGTCTGCAGTTTTTCCTTAAAAATTCCGGATATAGTGTCATAGAGATATATCATTAAAAACAACACCATAAACATACAGAAAACCGAAAGCATTTTAATCCTGCCCCCTAAATTTTTCTGCATAAATATATTCAATTCCATTGTAAAAATCAGTATCGTTAAAACGATCATAGATACGCCGAACAACTTTGGCATTACAATCTCATCGTTGATATTTTTAAAAATACTAATCACTTCACAAATGAGCCAGGATATCAACTGCACACTGATAAATACAAATGCATCGCCCTCATGCCTGCTATCCGTAAGATCGACACCGCTCAAACCAATCAACATAGCAACTACCGCTTCGGAAGCAAACATACACATAAATGTAAATGCTGTTGCAATTGCTCGATTGACCATGCGCTTTCCATAACACATGGTAATCAGGAACAACATTCCAATCGTTACCGCCACATTTATAATTTCATATGGAAGCCACGCATATTGCAGAATACCTACTATCAATTTTGCCAAATAGACCAAAGTGATTTTTTGCTTATTGATATTCCTTTTTCCCAAAAACAACTTCATATATTTTGAAATAATATAAAGTTCAAAGAAAGCAGATGCCACATATGACACCATATATAATAGATTATCCATCATTCTTCCCCTAATTTCATATACTGGCTTCGTATTTCCTTTCTTCTTGACTGGCTGATCGACAATTCCACTCCGTCTGTCATAACCAGATGTGTATAACCGATCTTCTTAATATATTGATAATTTACCAGATATGACTTGTGGATAAATAGAAATCCGCGGTTCTTTACACTTTCATATATTTTTTCCAGAGATTCATAAAATTCCACTGTTTCATCCATTGTATGCATAATTACTTTTCTTCCGTCTCGTTGAAAATACATAATTTTATATACTTCAACTTTATAGTTCTCATAGCCTTTTTTATATTGAAATATATCCGTCTTTTGTCCGTAGATCTTCATGTAAACATCAATCACTTTTTCCGCTTCTTCCTTCCTCAGCGGCTTAATCAAAAAATTAATCGGACGAACATCAAACAATTCCATTGCATACTCCTGCTTAGAAGAAATATATGCGATCTGCACAAGATCGTCCCTTTTGTTCTCACGAATATCTTTTCCGATTTCCACGCCGCTTTTTCCGGGCAGTTCAATATCCAAAAAGATCAAATCATATTTCTGATATTCCAGTTCCCTGCACAGACTTTCCCCTGAATAAAAAACATCAATATCATAGGACACTTTTCTTTTCTTCAGCAAATTGCTCAATATCTTTTCCAATTGCGAACAAATTTCAGCTTCATCATCACATATTGCGATCTTCATTTTCACACCTTCTACTGATATAAAAAAGCTGCAATGAACTTCCATTCACTGCAGCCGAACTATCCTAGCGGTTTTCGCATTCGCAAATTCCTGCCGTAGACTCCAAGCTTTGCGCCCTTATATTTCTATAAGTTTGCCAGGTATTATCTTAACTACGAAAAGTATATCCTATCCTTAGTTTCCTGTAAACAGTTTTTTCATCAACGTTGATTTATTTTACATAAACGTTCCATATAGAATTGGGCGGTCATTGGCAGATTCTTCAATCGCATTGGCGAACATCTCCATCTGTTCCTTGCCAGAATGGCAAAATTTTTCGTGATGCTTGAAGTTGCCATCAGAAACACCTCCTTCCTCTTCACATTCTTGGCATAATTTCGACTTTACAAAATAATTTCACAGATCTTCTTGCATAATTTTTTAATTATGCCATAATATAAGTAAGAAAATCTTACTTATAGGAGGACGTAGTAAATGAATACCCAGATCGTAACCGTTTCTTCCAAAGGACAGATTTCTCTGCCCGTCAATATACGAAAACTTTTGTCGATTGATTCCGGCGACAAATTAGTGGCTTATACCTCTGGAGATGTGATTATGCTGAAAACCCTAAAACTTCCTTCTGCAGAAGAATTTGAAGCTTCTTTAGATGAAGCTCAGAAATGGGCGGCATCTGTTGGTTACACAGAAAACGATGTCAATGACATCATCAAATCTACCAGAAAGAAGAACAGAGCATGAAAATTGTTGTAGATACATATGAAAATATACAGATTGTTACGGCAAAAGACTTTTGCGAGAAATATCTGCAGACCTAAACATCAGGTCATCTTTACCCTTTAACTGTCTGGCAGCCACAGGGATGCGGTTAAAAGACCGTTCCAAGAACCAAACAGTCCTTAAAACGGTCTTTTGCCATAATAACAGACCATACTACCACTCATCTTTTTCAGGAATGATTTTATAAACTGCCGTATTCTGATACACCCGCGGCTCCGCATGGGCGAACAGAATCGTACCGTCTGTGGGAGAACAAATTTCATCTGTCACATTTCCCTCATAGCAGTCGGCAATGCACGCCAGCACCTGCCCTTTTCGCACATGCTCTCCTGCTCCCGCTTTTCCCTCGAAAAATCCAGCAGTCTTGTTGCGCACGGTCACCATCTCCTCCGTGGAAACCACCCTGGACACATAGCCCTCAAATCCGTCATAGTCGATCGCGTCCGCTTTCCGCAGGAAATTCAAAACGGATTCTACCGCCTGCCTTGCGCTTGTTCTGTCGACCTCCTCTGTAGATGTCGTATAAACGGAGAAGGCCTTCGTCTCCCACACCTGCCAGTTATAATTCAGCGTAGTGGTATCAAAGGGCCTGGGCGTATGCAGAACAACATAGGGAAATCCGAACTTCTTTGCCAGTTCCACATCCTCAAACCCTGTCTTCATCACGCGGATGTGCGGCACGAATCTGCCCGGCATGTAGAAGGAAGCAAACTGCAATCCATAAACGTAGTCCTTGATTGCCTCAAAGAGGCCGCCCGCAATCCGCTGCGTCGTCTCGCCCTCGTCATACCCCGGAAACATTCTATTGATGTCCGTGTTATCAATACTCCAAAATCTTTTCTTAATGTTCATGGAATAAGGATTGACACAAGGTACGACCAAAATCTCTTTTCCCTCATGAATGCGGCCTTCCGCCTCCAGCTCCTTCAATTTCCTGATGAGCTGGGAGCAGCAGTACAACTGCTGATTTTCGTTGCCCCGCATACTGCCGACGATGCAGACGGCCTTCTCCCCGCGCCCGAAAGAAAAACCCGATACGCGGAAGTCATCGCGGTACAGCGCCTTGATTTCAAACAGAATTTTCTTTTCCATACAGTATCCTTCCTAGCAGAGAGCCCTCGCTGACAACGGGATATTCTCTGATGGTAAAAAGCTAGAGGCGTTCAGAAAGCCGACATCCTCATTATCCGCAGAGACGACCGGCGTTCTCACGTCAAAATTCTCCCCCTTCCAGATGCCGAGACGTTTCATCAGGTGGACGATTCCGGCAAACAGCTGGTCTCCGTACACCTGCGTAATACGCATGCCAACGCCCATCTCGACCACCAGCGTCGGCGTGCCCGCCGCATTCAGGCTGTGCGCAAAAGTAGATTCCAACACGGTGCTGGCTCCGTGGATCCAGATAAAATCCACATTCGCTTCCTCAGCGTAGGGAATGAGGCTGTCCTCGTGCAGTTCATTGATGCGGATCTGCGGCACTTCCGTCAGGAAAATATTGCTGGCGTGAATATCAAACACCAGATCCGATCCCGCCGCGTCCTTCACGATCTGCGCCGCCAGATACTCGTTCATGTCCCCCTCCGTATTCCCCGGAAAAATGCGGTTCATATCCAGATCGAAGGCCGGAATGCCCCTTGTGATGGAATCGATGCCGAAAGGGTTGAGCGCAGGATAGATATCTACCGTTCCTCTCTCAGACGGATGCCCCGCCGTTTTCTGTTACCTCGACCAGAATGCTCTGCCTCTGCGCCGCCTGCCCTGTGAAGACGCCCCTGTTGATCGAACAGTCCCGATAGTCCCTGCCATGGGATATTTTGATATGGGAATCCTCCACAGGCACATTATTGGTCGGATCAAAACCATGCCAACGCACTCCGTCATAAATTTCCACCCATGCATGGCTCTCTCCATCGCCCGTCAACATCCCCACCACATATCTCGAAGGAATCCTGTCCTCCCGGCACAGTGCAAGCAGGATATGCGAATAATCCTGACATACGCCTTGCGCATAAATGATTATGCCTCCCCTCCGCTGACGATCTGATAATAAAAACGCGACGTAATATAATAGACAACAACATAGAACAGAATAAATACCATATAGCAGCACAGGAAACTCAAAACCAGCAGTTTCGTATCCGTGATCGCAAAAAGCACCAGCAGCTTCTGAATGATCGGAAACGCAAAAGCCAGATGGATTCCCGCTGCCAGCAGCGGCAGAAAAAATACCGTCAGCATCTGCGAATTGATGCTCTGGCGGATCTCCCGCTTCGTCATTCCGACCTTCTGCATGATGCCGAAGCGCGCCTGATCTTCATAGCCTTCGCTCAGCTGCTTGTAATACATGATCAGCACCGTCGCCACCAGAAATACCGCCCCTAAGAAAATTCCAAGGAAGAACAAACCGCCGTAAAAACCATAAACTTCCGAACGATTGCCTTCCAGACTGTCCACATTGATATGCGAAGAAAATCCGCTGTCATCCGCGCAAAGCGCACCTTTCAGATTCCGCCAAACGGAAAGTTGCTTTTCCCCTGCGACATCCAGATCAAAACCGTAATAATACTCGGAATAAGCCAGCTGCTGCCCGGAAGCGGTCTTTTCCTTTTGCAGGACATCCGCTATATCGTCATATTCCGGCGTAAACACATACACGGAATTTACCGCGCTTACCAGCGCCCCGCCGTCATTTTCAAAACTGTCCACCTGTTTCTTAACGTTCAGTTCCCCATAGACATCGATATCCATCCGCTTGCGGTCAAAATTGCCGTGCAGTGCATAAACGATCACTTCTCCCGGCTGAAGCGTTTCCGTCTTTCCCATAATCCGGTTATAGTCCTCCAGCGGAATAAATTCCAGATACCACACATCATTATAAGAAAAAAATTCCACATTTTCCGGACTTGTGATCACCGTCTCTCCATCAAAATAGCCTGCCAGTCCCAGATCGGAAAATTCGATCGGATCCTGTTTTCCCACATGGCAGTTTTCCAGTACTTCGTCCGCTTTCTCTTTTAATGCGGCCTTCTGCGTCTCGTCCGGCGTCTGCATGGTGATCAGGATATCCCGCACATACCGGTTATGCAGGGAGTTCTCCGTTCCGACATATAACGTAACCGTAGACGTCAGCATGACCAGAACCATCGTGGAAAGAATGCAGATCGACGCAAGCCCCGCGCCGTTGCGTTTCATCCGGTATGCCATAGAAGAAACGGAGACAAAGTGTCTTGTCTGGTAATAATAGTTCCGGTTTTTCTGGAGCAGACGGCAGATCACGACGGAACCGGAAATAAAAAGCAGATACGTCGCCGCGATGACCATAAGGACGGCGGCAAAAAACCACAGCAGCGCTTCAACCGGCTGTTCAATGGAAAGCGCAATCCCGTATGCACAGGCCAGGATTACGAGGCCGAGCAGCGCGGCCAGCCAGTTGCCTTTCGGCTTTTTCTCTCCGGAATTTTCGCTGCGCAGAAGCTCGATCGGTTTTGCAATGCGGATCTGCGCCATGCTGCTGACAAAGATCAGCCCGAAGATAACCAGAAACCACTGCAGGGTAGAGCGCATGGCATCCCAAGAGACGAAAAAAGAAAACGCCGCTTTCTGCCCCATGATCCGGATCATGCAAAGTTCCGCGAGTTTGGAAAACAGCAATCCGCAGAGCAGTCCCCCGGCCAGCGCGACTGCGGCCGTGATCAGGCTCTCCCAGATCTGGATATGCACGAGGTTCCATTTTCCCATTCCGAGGATATTGTACAGGCCGTATTCTTTTTTTCTGCGGCGGATCAGAAACGAGTTTGTGTAAAAAAGAAAGACTGCTGCAAAAGCGCCCATCACCCCGCGCCCCATATCCAGCATCAGCCTCACCGGCTCTTCGCCCGGCAGTCCCGACAGCGCTTCTGTCCTGCTCAGATAATAGATCAGATAATACATCATGACCATTCCGATGCAGGTCAAAAGATACGGAATGTACAGCTTACGGTTTTTATAGATCCCCATCCCCGCCAGTTTCGGATAAAATGCTGCCCTCATGCCTTCTCACCTCCGGTTGCCAATACGGTCAGCGTATTGGAAATATTCTGATACAGCGCTTCATCCGTCTGCTCGCCCCGGTAGATCTGATGAAACACTTCCCCGTCCTTGATGAAAAGCACGCGGCTCGCATGGCTGGCCGCCTTGACGGAATGCGTTACCATGAGGATGGTCTGGCCTTCTTTATGGATCTCCGAAAAAAGATGTAAGAGTTCATCCGTCGCCTTGGAGTCCAGTGCGCCGGTCGGCTCGTCCGCGAGGATCAGTTTCGGCCGGGAGATCAGCGCCCTTGCAACGGCCGCCCGCTGTTTCTGCCCGCCTGATACTTCGTAAGGGTATTTCTCCAGAATCTCCCGGATCCCCAGCTTATCCGCGATCGGCAGGAGACGCTCTTCCATTTCCCGGAAGCTCTTTCCCTCCAGTACCAGCGGCAGGAAAATATTGTCTTTCAGGGAAAAGGTATCCAGCAGATTAAAGTCCTGAAATACGAATCCCAGATTGTCGCGCCGGAAAGCCGCGACATATTTTTCCTTGATCTTAACGAGATTATTGCCGTCGAGCAGCACCTCCCCGCCGGTCGGACGGTCAAACGCCGCCAGAATATTCAAAAGCGTGGTCTTCCCGGAACCGCTCTCGCCCATGATCGCGACATATTCGCCTTTTTCCACATAAAAAGTGACATTGCGCAGCGCTTCGATCTGATTGCCTCCGAAACGCGTTGTGTAAATTTTCTTTAAATTTTTCACTTCTAACATCATGATATCCTCCTGTATTTGTTCAGATCCATTATAAAAACCGGAAAAACGTTCCGCCATTGATTCGGCTTACATTTTTCCGGTCTGAACTTACAGTTTTGTAAGATGATCATTCTACTTCCAGCGCCTTCTTTGCCAGGCCGATCCGCACAGCGGTCCCTTCGCCGGGCACGGATTCCAGCCGGATCGAGTGCCCCAGATTCCCGCAGATCCTTTTGCACAGGTACAGGCCGAGGCCGGACGCTTTCTTATCCTCCCGCCCGTTGAAACCGGTAAAACCCTTCTCAAAAACGCGCGGCACGTCTTCCGGCGCAATCCCGATCCCGGTATCCCGGATGCACAGGATCTTCGGTTCTTCCAGTGAGATCGTAATGCTTCCCTCTCTGGTATATTTCAGCGCATTGGACAAAACCTGCCCGATCACGAACAGCAGCCATTTCTCATCCGTGAGTACTGTGCAGGAAAGAGGCTCATAGACAAGCTGCAGCTTTTTCCCGATAAACTGCGGTGCGAACTGCTTCACCGCCTGGCGCACGATCCCGTCCAGATCGTATTCCTTCAGAAGATAGTCCGTGCTTTCGCTGTCCAGGCGCAGATAACACATCACCATTTCCACATACTGCTCGATCCGGATCAGATCCATTTCCAGATCCCGGCACAACGCGCTGTCCTGACTGCCCAGCTTTAAACGCATGGAAGCGATCGGCGTTTTGACCTGATGCGCCCATGCCATATAATAATCCGCGAGATCGGCGTAGCGGTGCACCCCGTCCTCTTCCAGATCATGCATCCGCTCTCCCGTCTGCCGCAGAAGTTTTTGATAGGCTTCTTCGATGCAGTCCTTCGGTTCGGGCAGTTCTTCATAGAACAGGGGATCCTGCAGAAATCCTCCCAGAATACGGGAAATCTCCTGATACCGCTTCCGATAGCGCCAATAGTCCGTTCCCAGCAGAATCAGCCCCAGAAAAACGCACAGCGCGAATGCATAAAGGGATACCGGCAGCGGCAGCCCGAACAGCCAGCAGGTCACCATGTAGACCAGCGTCCACAAAAAACCTGTCAAAATTAATTTTCCCCGCGACCGCAGCCACGAAATCCACAAATGCATAAATTTACTCCAGAAGATACCCCATGCCGACTTTCGTCGTGATAAAACCGTCCAGCCCCGCCGCGGCCAGCTTTCTGCGCAGACGGTTCACATTGACGGAAAGCGTATTTTCATCCACAAAGCTCTCATCTTCCCACAAACGCCGCATCAGCCGGTTCCGGCTGACGACCTGCCCTTTCTGCTCCATCAGGGTTTTTAAGATGCGGAACTCATTTTTCGTCAGTTCGATCTGCTGCCCCTGATACGTCAGTTCCGCGTCCGCAAGATTTAAAAGCGCGCCGTGGTGTTCCAAGACCGGAACCTTCCCGCCGAAATCATATGCCCGCCGCAGCATCGCCTGCACCTTTGCGAGCAGCACATCCATGTCAAACGGTTTTGCGATAAAATCATCTCCGCCCATGTTCATGGCCATGACAATATTCATCTTATCCGAAGCGGAAGACAGGAAGATCACCGGCACTTTGGACGCCCTGCGGATCTCGCTGCACCAATGGTATCCGTTGAAAAACGGCAGGGTAATGTCCATCAGGACCAGATGCGGGGAAAAGTCCCCGAATTCTTCTAAAACCGCGTCAAATTTTTCCACGCACCGGGGCTGCAGCCCCCACATCCGCAGGGCGTCCCCGATCGCATGGGCGATCCCCGTATCATCTTCCACGATCAGCACCCGGTACTGTGTTTCCGTCATGTAAGCGCTCCTGTCATTGTCCGCCTGTTTCATCTGTTTTTTCCACCGCCTCCATAAGGACTTCGCCCCGGCTGTTCCGTTTGATCACATCGCGGCGCAGCAGCTGGTAAACGGCCGCCGCAAGCGGTACTCCCAGAAGCATTCCGCCGATTCCTAAAACGCCTCCGCCGATCGTTACGGCGGTCAGCACCCAGACGCCCGGAAGCCCGATCGAATTGCCTACCACGCGCGGATAGATCAGATTTCCTTCGAGCTGCTGCAGGATCCCGAGGAATACCAGAAACAGGATCGCTTTCACCGGCGACACGGTAAAGATCATAAATGCTCCGACGATCGCCCCGATATACGCCCCGGCAACCGGGATCAAGGCGGTAAAGCCGATCAGGCATCCGATCATCGTCGCATACGGGAAGCGGAAGATCCACATTCCCAGAATGCAGAGCGAACCGATAATGACCGCCTCAACGCACTGGCCGACAATAAAATTGTGGAAGGACTGATCCACCGTGCGGATGATATATAACAGCTTGTCCTCCGCTTTCCTGCTCAGATAAGTATGCATAAGGCGCAGAAAATTCTGTCCCAGCTTCTCTTTCCCGGCGAGCAGATAGATCGAGAAGATCGCTCCCAGAAACAGCGTCACCAGCGTGGAAAAAAACGAGGACACGACCAGAAGAATGGAGTTCATCGCTCCGCCCACGCCGTTGACCAGCAGGTTGACGCCCGTCTTTACGGCTTTGGCCCAGTCAATATTCTCGGTCCAGTATTTATCCAGTCCCCCCGTCAGGTACTGGCTGATCCCGAAATGCTCTTCCAGCCAGAGATAGGCATTCTTGATCGTCCGCGGAAGCGCTTCGATCAGCATGGCGATACAGGCGGCCAGCTGCGGAAGGATCATCTGGATCAGAACGATCACGATCAGAAATACGGTTAAAAACGCCAGGATCATGCAGAACGGGCGCTTCATCTTCCGGATCGCGGAATTTTTACAGATCATAACATAGTATTTTTCATAAAAACTCATCAGGATATTCACCATGTACGCGATCGCACAGCCGACCAGAAGCGGAACCGCCGCACCGACAACCGCAACCGCCAGATTCGAAAACGCCGCCCAGTAATGGATCAGCAGAAAAATGACAAATGCGGTTACAATCACCTTAAAACAGGTTTTCCATTCAATTTTCATATTCCCCTCCTAATTTGAATCACTGAATTTGACTGCTTCCTCTCCATTATATCCGTTTTCCGCATAATGTAAAAGAAAATAATGAAATTGCGCCTTGACAAGCGTATTTTCCCCATGTTATATTTACTACGTCAGTCGTAGTACGACAGTCGTATCAACGCCGCTGCGGCGGCAGCACAGAAAGGAGGAGCCATGAACAGCATCAGCAGCGATGTCATCCGCGGTTACAATGACACGATGATCCTGTACCTTCTTTTGGAAAAACCGTCTTATGGCTATGAGATCTCCAAGCAGATCAAGCAGCTGACCAGGGAAAAGTACATTATCAAGGAGACGACGCTTTACTCCGCTTTTACCCGGATGGAGAAGCACGGCTACATCGTATCCTTTTCCTCCGACGAAGAAGGAAGTGGGAAGCGCAGAACCTATTACCGCATCACGGAAGCCGGACGGCAGTATTATATGGCCAAGCGCGATGAATGGCAGCTTACCAAAGAAGTGATTGAACATTTTATCTTAAAGGAGGGATCCGGGAATGGAAACCATTAGGAATTATCTGGAAAATATGTTTGCGAACCTTCCCCTGACGCCGGAAGTCGTGCGTGCCAAAAATGAACTCTGGCAGATGATGGAAGATAAATACACGGAATTAAAGAAAGAAGGCAAGAGCGAAAACGAAGCCGTCGGCACTGTGATCGCGGAATTTGGAAATCTGGATGAACTTTCCGAAGACCTCGGGATCCGCAGTTTTGTCAAATCCGAAAACGCCTCCTCCATTTCCCGCAAACAGGAGGCAGACTACGGGACACCTGCCCGGAACACCGTCATGTCCGTATTCTGGCCGACCGTATCCTGTCTTTATCTGTGCTGGAGCTTCCTCAGCTTTGACTGGCACATCACATGGATCATCTGGCCGACTGCCGCTGTGATATTTGCCCTGTTAAAAGCGCTTTTTACAAACCGATAGATAGGAGGAACTTATGAAAAAACAGATATATCTTGTGATCCTGACCGTCATTACCGTGCTCTGCATCATCGTTGGAAGCGCGTACCATCTTTTCGGCTGGATGGGAAATTCATTCGGAAATATCTTTGGCTCTCTCGACCACAGCCGGGTTACTTATTCCGAGGATCTCGACAATCTGAAAGAAATCCGTCTGGAGTGCTCCGTGATGGACGTTACGATCAAAACAGGCGGTTCTTTCCACTTAAGTTATGACTGCGTCGCTTACCTCGTTCCCGAAATCCGGGTAACGGACGGCGCGCTGATCCTGGAACAGCCGGCCGTTCCGCATTTCGGCGGTTTCAATAACCGCTGCAGCATGACGCTGACCGTTCCTTCCCAGACGGTTTTGTCCAATTCCGCCATTACCGTGGATGTCGGCGATATCCGCCTGACGGATACGGCTTTTGACCAAAAAAGCACGATCACGCTCGATGTCGGCGATATCCGGATCAAAAACTGTACCTTCGCGGACGCGGAACTGGGAAATGACGTCGGCGATATCCGTCTGGAGGATTCATCGCTTCGGACTTCCAAAATCAGCGCAAATATCGGCGATGTCAAACTGACCGACTGCACGTTCGGCTTTCTGGATGTTTCTAACGACATCGGCGACATCTCTGTCGATTCCGGCGAGGATCTCTCCGGTTATCCGATGGAATTTTCCTGCGATGCGGGAAGCGTAACGGTAAACGGCAGAAACCACAAGCGGCATTTTTCGCAGGACGGTTCGCTTCCGGATTCCGGTATCGAACTGGAAAACAACGTGGGAGATATTACCGTAAAATATCAGTAACCGGTATCGAAAGCGGCCTTCTTTTCACCGGCCGCTTTCGATCTGATGCGCTTCTTTTAACAGTTCCGCAAACAGCTGCGCCGGCGTCCAGAATACATTGTGCTCCGTAAGAACCGCTTTCAAGCCGACCGGTTCCGTTCCGCTTTCCCGGTATTCTTTCAGAAACAGATCCACCTGTCCGGAATCCATCCCGGAAAACACCAGCATTTCCGCCGGAAACGCGCCCCCGGCATACGGCGCATGTTCTCTGGAAAATCCCGTGATCCCCGCCAAATATCCCAGCTTCTGGCCGTAGTCCTTCGGAACGATCTTCCGGACAGTGATCTGCAGACGGCGGCAGATCCGCCCGATCTCTTTTTCCTTTTCTTTTTCTATCTGAAATAATAAAATCTGCATGGCATATACCCTTTTTAATGTGTTCATAGAAGTTACTGCTGTGCGTGCCTGGAATTAAGCAGCTGCATAAGACCATCCTGAAGAACCTGCGAACAGTTCACGCCCCGCTTATCCGCAAGGGCGGCCATCCATGCAGGGAGGGATACGTTTTTGCGGACCGCCTTCGTGTCTGTAGCTGCGCGATAGGCGAGCGTATCAATGCAGATGATCGAGCAGGTGGCATTCTCCGGAATGTCAAGCCTGCATTGCGGCGTGGCAGCAGGAATCTCATTTCCCTCGTCTTCGGCGACCACGAGCCACCCGCTGGCGGCGTCCGTAATCATTTCAATGGCGTCCTCGATGCTGTCCCCGGTGGTAATGCACCCCGGAAGATCAGGCACTCTGCAGTAATATTTTGTGCCGTCCTCGTTGGGTTCAAATGTTGCGGTATAGATATATTTCATTGTCAGCCTCCTTTTACTGGCGGCTAGGAGGCATTACCTCCCGCCTTGTTTGATTTCCTTGCGTATGTAGCGGAGATCGTCTTCATCAAAATGCCCGCGCTTCAGAGGGATGGAATACTTTGTTTCGGGGTTATAGTAGATATCGTGATTTCCGCCGCTCCGCTTGAATTGATAGCCGTTGTTGTTTAAGTCCTTAATTGCGATGTTCCTCGGGTTCATGATTTCCCTCCTTATAATTATATTATACACAAAATTACACAATTTTCAATAGCGCTAATTTCACTAACGCCCGAAAATAAAAATTTATCGTAAAACGATAAATTTTTCTTGTAATTCGACGTGAAATGGGATATACTCCCATATAGACAATGTATATACATTCAAAATACCATCAGGAGGTTTCTTATGAAGCAGAAAAAAATATCCCGCTGGCTGAAAGCTATGATCCTGATGCTGGCGGTTCTGGGCATCCTGTTTTTCGGCCCGCTCACCTGTTTTGCCTTCCAGTACAAAGCCGAACATCCGGGCAGCCTGTTCTGGACCTTTATCTTTTTCAGCTGGTATACCGCGCTCCTCTGTTATGCCGTTCTGATCGAATTCTGGAAAATCTGTACCGAGATTGGACGGGATAATTCGTTTTCTATGGAGAACGCAATCGGACTCCACCGCATGGGAATGTGCGCCGTTGCCGCGGAAGCGGGTTTTCTCGCCCGTTTCTTATGGTTTCTGCTGATCCATGAGCTGCGTCCCTGGCCGGTTCTTCTGATCGTCCTGGAAATGCTTCTCTGCCTGATCTTTGTGACGCTCTGCGAAGCGCTTTCCAAACTTACGCAGAATGCTTACGAAGTAAAGCGCGAAAATGAGCTTACCATTTAGGAGGGGGATTTTATGGCGATCATCATAAATATCGACGTAATGCTTGCCAAGCGGAAAATGAGCGTGACCGAGCTTTCTGAAGCGCTTCAGATCACGATGGCCAACGTTTCTATTTTAAAGAACGGCAAGGCAAAAGCATTGAAAATAGACACTTTAAATAAATTGTGCAAAGCATTGGACTGCCAGCCCGGCGACCTTTTGGAATACCGCCCGGATGCCGTCAAGGAACCTGACACGCCTGATGCGCACAAAGATTGATCTTGCGATTCCATTTACAGAGGAGGGAAATTATCATGAACGAAACGACATTCAGTACCAATACGCCGCAGCCGACACCACAAGCGACACCGCAGCCAACCCCGCAGCCGGCATGGGGAACCCCGCCGCATACGCCGTACAGCATTTACCGGGAAACGCCGGAGCAGAAACAGGCACGAGCCGCGCTTTTTGCGTCGCTGTTTCTTCCGACGCTCATCTATGCCGGATTGTACACGTTCTTTCTGTATGATACGGTAAGCAGCATCACCGTACCGCTTTTCGTGATCGCTACGGTTGCTTACTGTTTCTATTATATGAACAAAGCCAAGATCCAACTTCAAAAAGGCAGTTATTTCTATGCCGCCGCCATGCTGCTACTCGGATTTTCCTCCGCGTCAACCGGCAGCGCCCCGATCATTGTAATGAATACCCTCGGCATCATCTTTTTGCTGATCTGTATGCTGCTGCACAATTTTTACAATGATTCCGGCTGGACCTTCGGAAAATATGCTTCTTCCGTTTTCCTTTCGGTATTCGGCGCGATCGGCTGCATCGGCGACCTGTTCAGCGATGCGGCGTGCTGTCAGCAGCTGCGGAAACACAAACGGCAGTCGAAGCTGATCTATATCGGGATCGGAATTGCGATTGCAATTCCCCTGCTCCTTGTGATCATCCTGCTTTTATCCTTTGCCGATGCGGTTTTCGCGCAGTTTATCCGCGATATCCGGATCAGCTGGAATCCCGTAACGGTCATAGGGATAGGCGCTACGTTCCTGTTCGCCCTGTTTTCCTCCTACTGCGGGATCCGTTACCTCGGAAAACACCAGATCAAAGAAACCGTTACCAGCCGCCGAAAGTTCGAGCCGCTTGTCGCGATCACTATACTGGCGCTGATCTCGGTCGTTTACCTGATCTTTTCCCTGATCCAGGTGCTCTACCTGTTCTGGGGGAAAATGCAGCTTCCGCAGAATTATACCTATGCGGCCTACGCGCGGGAAGGCTTCTTCCAGCTTCTGTTTGTCTGCATGTTGAATGTAGCCATTGTGCTGTTTATGCTGGCGTTCTTCCGCAAAAATACGGTTTTAAATATCCTGCTGGCTGTTATTTCTTTCTGTACTTACATCATGCTGGCTTCAAGCGCTTACCGCATGGTTATGTATATCCAAAATTACAACCTGACCTTCCTGCGCATTTTTGTCCTGTGGTCACTGGCGGTCATCGCACTGCTGCTTGCCGGAATCCTGATCCAGATCTTCCGTCCGGGTTTTCCGCTGTTCCAATACGGACTTGCAATCGTCTTTGCAAGCTACCTGGTTCTTTCGTTTTCGCATCCGGATTACTGGATCGCAAAATATAATCTGGATGACAGCCATCAGCAGGCCGCCCAGAATATGGACTATTTCTATCTGTCCCGCCTGTCATCGGACGCCGCACCGGTCATCTCCCATTATGAAGGAGACTGGGTAGACCGTTACAGCGACCGGATTCTGGCCTCTTCCGAAAGCGGGAACCTGCGCCGGTTTAACTTCTCCCGCGCTTATGCGGAAAACTTGTTTGCAGAGGAATGATCTCTTTTACAGCGGTTGGCTATCGCGCCGACCGCTTTTTTCAGGCGCGCCCAGAAGGATCTTATGCCCGGAATTTTTGCTTTCCGTTTTGGGGGCAAAGCATCCGGACTTTCCATTTCTTTAAATGGCTCTTCTGCTGCTTCGGATTGCTTTGCTGACGCCCCTGACAATCCTGCGACTTCGAATTGCTCTTCTGACGCTTTCGGCAGTCCTGCCGCTTCGAATTGCTTTTCTGATGCCTCCGGCAACTCTGCGGTTCCGGATTGCGTTTCTGCCGCTTCTTTCTCCTCGGAATAAAGAGGAAAATACAATATGACCTTAAACAGATCCCCGTCGATGCTCAGCTGCAGTTTCCCATGCATCAGCCCCATCAGGCTCTGCGCGATCGAAAGCCCGAGCCCGCTTCCTTCCGTATTTCTGGAACTGTCTCCCCGCACAAAACGCTCCAGCAGTTCTTCACTGGAAATATTCAGCTGGTACTTTGAAATATTGCGGAACGTGATCACGGCGTTCGTTCCCTGACGCTCCAGATCGATATAAACGCGCGTTCCCGGCAGGGCGTATTTACAGATATTGCCGAAAAGGTTATCCAATACGCGCCACATATGGCGGCCGTCCGCCCACAGAATGACCGGTTCCTCTTCTTTATGGACGATCGGTTCCAGATTCTCTGCCTGCATCCGTTCTTCATACTCGCCCAATACCTGCGTCAGAAGCACATCCGCGTCGCAGCGTTCCAATTCCACGTTCAGATTGCCCGTAGACGCTTTGGAAACCTCCATCAGATCCTCGGTCAGTTTCTTTAAGCGGGCGCTCTGGCGGTCCAGTACATCGATGTATTCCAACAGCACTTCGTCAGTGATCTCCTGCTTTTTCAGCAGGGCGACATAGTTGATGATCGACGTCAGCGGCGTCTTGATGTCATGCGATACATTCGTGATCAGTTCCGTCCGGAAACGCTCGCTCTTCATCTCCTTTTCAACGGCAAGCGCGATCCCGTCGCCGATCTGATTGATATTTTCCGCATGTTTCCGGAATTCCCAGTCAAGTCCGTTTGTATCGATCGGCGTGGAAATATCGCCTTCCGCGATCCTCTGGCTTCCCTTCTGGAGGCGGCTCATCTGAATCACAATTCTGATTATGACAATCGACTCGAACACTTTAAAGAACGCGAATGTAGCAATCAGCACGACATCCGTATCCACGATCCAGTCCATGCCATAGCAGATGCCGGACACCGCCAGACTGATCAGAATTTCTGCGATATTGACACTCCACAGTACAAGAAGCGTTTTCCCGGTCAAAGCAACATTGTCCCGGATAACCTTATGTATGCTCCGGCACAGGCTGACGGCATGATACATAAGCGTATAGTGCCAAAAATGCTTTGTCTTTACGCGCACCGCAACGCCCATCGCGTATCCCGCCAGAAGAAGGAGGCAGAGCACGGCCGCTGCCATGGATATCAGAAGCAGGAACCATGTTTTTTCGCCCGGCCCGTTCCATGCCGCCAGCATCCCCCAGATTCCCAGAGCTTCCAGTCCCGCGACGCCTGCCGTATAGATCCCGAACGGGATCCGATCCCAGATACGGGTGTGAATCTCATCATCTTCTTTCCGGTGCCCCGCCGTACCAAGCAGAAAAGCCGCCCCGACCAGAAAGAGCAGAAGAAATACCGCCGAAAACCAGCCTGCATACCGATCCCGAAAGCCATAGATCCGGCTGATCCACATTTCGTCTTCATAAAACATATCATGCGCATTATGCGCCATATCCACTTTGGACAACACCCAGTAATAGGTTCCGCCGCTCTCGCCGATCGCCAGATAGCCTTCATTCGGGTTAATGATGACATCTTTAATGATGACATCTTCCATGACCGGATACAGCGTATCCAGAACAAACATCGCAATAAAATTGTCCCCTATGGAACGTACATGAAGTTTACTGTCATCCTCTCCCCCGACAGAATCATAAAAAGCATGGTATTCCCCGTCCAGCCAGACGCCTCTCCATTCCCTGAAATCCACGCCCGGCGATTCGTCGGCGCTGCTCCGGTACTCCAGAGATTCCATATCCAGCTTATAACTTTTGATCCTGCCGCTTTTCCATGCCAGTTTCACATCGGAAACCGGATAATAACCGGATCTGGTATTGTAGTAAAACAGGCCGGTCTGCGTGGAAAAGACATACCGTATGATCTCCTCATAATCGCTGCTCTTATAATAGACAAATTTCTCCTGATCTAAGACTTCGGAAAGCGAATCCATGTTATAAGCATATCCGGCTCCCTGAAAACTGCTGAATGTATAACTGTGCCCGGATATCAGTTCCGGATCTCCATACACCAGATCAGCGGAGGAAGCCTCGGCAATAACCCGATCCAGATCCGCCTGCTTCCCTTTCAGGATCGCAGCCTCCATATTGCTTTTGCTTAAAAAATCATCCAGTTCCTCCGGTTCCTCCATATGATCCAGAAGATAGGCGGAATAATTCTTTATGATCTGCCCATAGCCCTGATCCCGCGCCTCCGCCTCGGACGGCAGCTGCACACTGACAGCCGCGATGCAGACGGCCATTCCTAAAAAACTGATCACGCACACCGCAGCGGCAATCGCTTTCGCCGACATTCCGTAAATGAATTTTTTCATCTCAATCTCCTCCCATTTTATAGCCGCGCCCCCACAGCACCTTTAAATAACGCGGTTCCGCCGGATCGTACTCGATCTTCTCCCGCAGATGGCGGATATGCACGGCAACGGTATTCTCGGTTCCATAAGGATCGTCTTTCCATACCTTCTGATAAATCTGCCCCGGTGAAAATACTTCGCCGGGATTCTGCATCAGCAGTTTTAAGATCTCATACTCTGTTCTGGTCAGCTTCACGAATTCCCCGTCCAGAAATACTTTTTTCTGCTTATCATCCAGTTCAATTCCGCCCAGTTTTAAAATACCGGTTTCCGGCACAATTCCGCTTCCCAGCTGCATATAGCGGCGGATCTGGGACTTTACCCGCGCCTGCAGCTCCGCCGGATGAAACGGCTTGGTAATATAATCGTCCGCACCGACATTCAGCCCTAAGACTTTATCAGCGTCCTCTCCCTTCGCCGTCAGAAGGATCACCGGAACATTACTGATCTCGCGGATCTTTGCCATCGTCTGGATCCCGTCCAGCTCCGGCATCATAATATCCATCAAAACCAGATGGATCTCATTTTCACGGATGATCTTTAACGCATCCCTCCCATTGCCGCTTTCATATACATGATATCCTTCGTCTGACAGATAGATCTTTAACGCAGACACGATATCTTTTTCATCGTCACAAACCAGAATATGATACATGACCAGATTTCCTCCAGTGTATTCTGCAGGAGCGCATCAAAAAAACCGTTACTCTGTACTCATGCCCTGCATAAATACATTGTAACGGTTTTCGGATCAATTTCCAATGCGCCGCACATTAAGATTTCATTAAGATTTCATGATGATTTCATGATGCTGCCGGTCGGCAAGCTGCTGTTTTTCCTTATGGCCGAGGCGCTTCAAATGGTATTCGCGGCTCATGGCCTCCTGTTTCGTCGGAAAAACTTCATAATAAACCAGCTCCACCGGCGTCCGGCTCCGTGTGTATCTGGCGCCTTTCCCGGAATTATGCGCCCGCAGGCGCTTCTTTAGATCGTTCGTCCATCCGACGTAAAAGCTCCCGTCCCTGCACCGAAGCATATAGGTATAGTTCTCTTCTGCGTCAGACATCCTTTTCATCCTTCCTATTGAAAATAATCCAGCGGATTGACCGGCTCCCCGTCTTTGAGCAGTTCAAAATAAAGATTGCTTCCTTCGACGGAATAGTACTTTGTCGGTTCGCTGACATATCCGATCACCTGGCCGGACTCCACCAGATCGCCGACCTCGTAATTGACCTCTTTTAACTGTCCGTACACCGCCGAATATCCGTCGCCCAGATCCTGCGTCACCGTGCATCCCGTTTCTTCATTCGTGGAAATATCCGTGATCTTTCCTTTCGTGACGGCATAAACTTTGCTGTTGACGTCTCCGCCGATAATGACTGCCGGATTATACTGATACTGATCCAGCGTCGGGAAATAGATCGTGGCATCCATGCTGTAATTCAAAAGCACGTTTCCTTCCAGCGGCCACACCAGTTCCTGGCCTTCTTCGAAATGCAGCTCCTCCTCCGCTATGGTCTGCTGCACCGGTTCTTCCGGCTCGACCACAGGCGCCGGTTCCACACTCGGTTCCGGTTCGACCTCTTCTTTCTGAGGTACGGTCGTTTCCTTCTCTTTCGGCGGGACAACGGAAGAAACTTTCTCCGCGGTTTCCTCCGGCTCGTCCTCTTTCTCCGTGGCGATCTGCATTTCCTGCTGCGCCAGCCGTTTCTCGTCTGCTTTTCTCTCCTGTGCCTTTTCCGTTGCGTATACGCTTGCAAAACCGATCACTCCCGCCACAAGGCACGCAACTGCTGCAATATATTGATTCTTCTTCATAGGGCTTTCCTCCATTGTCAAAATGATCTTTGACAACAGTATTGCCGCCCTGCATTTATTTTATACAGATTTTCTTTTTGAACTCATTGGCAAGCCGCGCAAACTGCTCCAGCGTCAGCGCCTCGCCGCGCACGTTCTCCGGAAACCCGAGCCCGCAGATGCATTCCTTGATTTCTTCCTTTTCGAGATGAAACTGGCCGAAATTGCAAAGCCCGTTTACCAGTGTTTTCCTTCTCTGATTAAACGAAGCGCGGATCATGGAAAACATCAGCGCCTCATCCTCCGTCTCCACCGGCGGTTTTTCATAGCGCGTCAGGCGGACCACGGAACTGCCGACCTTCGGCTGCGGCAGAAAACAGCCGGGCGGAACCTGTACGATCACTTCCGGTTTCGCAAAATACTGTACCGCAAGCGAGAGCGCGCCGTAATCCTTCGTCCCCGGCTTTGCCTGCATCCGGTCCGCAACCTCTTTCTGCACCATGATGGTGATGCTCTCGACCGGTACGCGGCTTTCCAGCAGGCGCATAAGGATCGGCGTCGTAATATAATAGGGAAGATTCGCCACGACCTTAAACGGCTTCCCGCCGTTTTTCTCCTCCGCGAGCTTTGCGATATCCACTTTTAAAATATCCGCGTTTAAAATTTCAATATTTGAATATCCGGAGAGCGTATCTTCCAGAACCGGGATCAGATGCGCGTCAATCTCCACAGCGGCCACCGCTCCTGCCGCCTCGCAGAGATACTGCGTCATCGTTCCGATCCCCGGCCCGATCTCCAGTACAAAATCCTGACGGGTGATCTGCGCCGCCTCAATGATCTTCTCTAAGATCCGGGTGTCGACCAGAAAATTCTGCCCGTATTTCTTCTGAGTCTGCAGGCGGTATTTCTGCAGGATCTGGATCGTGTTCTTCGGATTTCCCAGCGATGCCATCTGCTCCTCCTAGTTTTCCTTTTCTTTCGACCGTATTTTAACGATGCACCCGCGTAAAAAGCCGATATGCATTCTCTTCCGTGATCTTTTCGATCTCTTCCGGCTTCATTCCCCGGATCTGCGCGAGGCGCTCGATCACATACGAAAGATTCCGGGAATCGTTGCGCTCCCCGCGGTGCGGTTCCGGCGCAAGATATGGGCTGTCCGTTTCCACCAGGATTCTCTCTAATGGGATCTCCTGCGCCGTTTCCACCAATTTTCTGGCGTTCTTATAGGTGATCACGCCACCAATCCCGATATAATATCCCATCTTGATAAATTTGCGCGCCATTTCCTTCGAATAGGAATAACAGTGGATCACGCCCGGAATCTCCTGCGCCCTGCATTTCTTCATCACCTTCAGCGTATCCTCCGCCGCATCGCGGGAATGGATAATGACCGGCAGCTTTGTCTCCCGCGCCAGTTCCAGCTGGCGTGCAAACCACTTCCGCTGTTTTCTCCGGACCGACTCATCCGCCGCCCAGTGATAATCCAGGCCGATCTCGCCGATCGCCGCGACTTTCTCCCATTCGGCCTGCTTCCGCAGCCAGTCCAGATTCCTGTTGTTAAAATCATCTACTTCGCTTGGGTGGATCCCGACCGCCGCGTAGATATCCTCATGCAGATCCGCCAGAGCGATTCCGATCGCACTGGATGTAATGGACGCGCCCGCGTTAATGATCGGCCCGATCCCTTTTGCCCGGATATCCTCTAATACTTCTTCCAAATCTTCTTCAAATTGCTCATCATCATAATGTGCATGTGTCTCAAATATCATATAATTTCCCTTCCAGCATATGTAATTCTTCCATATCGATACAATTCGGGATGGAATTTTCCCCAACCGCTTTCTTGCATTCTTCAAATTCCATCCACATCACACTGTCAATTTCTTCTTTTTGCAGAACAATATCCGTCACTTCCAGATCTTTCCACAAAAGAAAAACCTTACTAATCTGATCGTCGATAAACGGTTCCCCGTGGAACTGCGTCCGGATGATCCGTTTTTTCAATCCGCATTCCAGAAGTTCCTCCGGTTCTGCCCCGATTCCCAGTTCTTCCTTAAGCTCCCTTAACGCCGACGGAATATAATCCGCGCCCGCCGGGATATGCCCGGCACTGGAAATATCATAGCAGCCCGGAAAGGAATCTTTATCCGCACAGCGCTTCTGCAGCAGAAGCTCAATCCGCCCCCCTCTGCGCCGTGCGATCCACACATGCGCCGTCCGGTGCGGAATCCCTTCCCGGTGCGCCGTTTTCCGGTCGATCGTTTTCCCGGTCGGGTTCCCGTTATCGTCCACAACATCAAATATTTCCATATGGCTCCTCTCCGCCGTCAGCAGATTTCCGCTCCGCACGGCATCGGCTTCTCCGGCGTTACAAGCGCCAGGTTCCCTTCCGCGTCCTCTGCGCACAAAAGCATTCCCTCGGAAAGCACGCCCGCCAGCTTCGCCGGTTTTAAATTGACGAGTACCATTACTTTTTTGCCGACCATCTCTTCCGGAGTGTAGTACTTGCGGATCCCCGATACGATCTGCCTGATCTGGCTGCCGACTTTCACTTGGGAACAGAGCAGCTTCTTCGACTTCTCAACCGCTTCGCACGCAAGGATCTCGCCCACCTGAAACTGCATCTTTGCAAAATCCTCGTAAGTGATCTCCGGCTTCGCCTCGATATCGACCGCATCCCCGGCATCCGCTCCGCCGTCCGCCGGACTGCCGCCGGAAAGCTTCCTCTGCTCTTCTTCATACTCCGCCCGCTGCGCTTCCTGGATCGCCGCTACTTTCGGAAGGACTTCCTTCGGATCCAGACGCGCAAACAGGATCTCCGGTTTTTCCGTAACTTTGGTTCCGCTCTCGTACAGGCCGAACTGATCCAGCCGGTCGAAATCTCGCAGCCGGGAAGAAAACTGCGCCGCGATCTTTTCCGCGGTTTCCGGCAGAAAACTGTAGAGCAGGCTCGCACCGATCATAATGGATTCCGTCAGGTTGTACAGCACTTCGGCCAGACGGTCCTGCTTCGTTTCGTCTTTTGCAAGCAGCCACGGCGTCGTTTCATCAATATACTTGTTGCAGCGGCGGAACAGCGTAAAGACTTCCGTGATCGCATCCGCCACGCGCAGCTGATCCATCTTATCCGCCGCCTTCGCCTTCGCGGCCGTCGCAACGGCTTTCAGGTCTTCATCGACCGCCTCGGAAACTCCGGTGCGCTTCACGATGCCCCCGAAATATTTATTGCTCATCGATACCGTCCGGTTGACCAGATTCCCCAGAATATTGGCCAGATCGGAATTAAACCGCTCAATGAGCAGATCCCATGTGATAATGCCGTCATTGTCAAACGGCATTTCATGCAGGACGAAGTAACGCGCCGCGTCTACGCCAAACAAACTCACCACGTCGTCCGCATAGATCACATTCCCCTTGGATTTGCTCATCTTCTCCCCGCCCTGCAGCAGCCACGGATGCCCGAAAACCTGCTTCGGTAGCGGCAGATCCAGCGCCATCAGAAAGATCGGCCAGTAAATGGTGTGGAAACGCACGATGTCCTTCCCAATCAGGTGCAGATCCGCCGGCCAGTTCTTCTGAAACATCTCGTTCGAACCATCCGGATCATAACCGATCTTCGTAATGTAGTTCGTCAGCGCATCCAGCCATACATAGACCACGTGCTTCGCGTCAAAGTCCACCGGGATCCCCCAGCTGAAGGAGGTGCGGGAAACGCACAGATCCTGCAGTCCCGGCAGCAGAAAGTTATTCATCATCTCATTCTTGCGCGATACCGGCTGGATAAAATCCGGATGCGTATTAATATGCTCGATCAGCCGGTCCGCATATTTGCTCATGCGGAAGAAGTACGCTTCCTCCTTCGCCGGATAGACCTCGCGCCCGCAGTCCGGGCACTTCCCGTCTACCAGCTGCGACTCCGTCCAGAATGATTCGCACGGCGTGCAGTACAGCCCTTCATACGCTCCTTTGTAAATATCGCCCTGATCGTAGAGCTTCTTAAAGATCTTCTGTACGCAGCGCTCATGGTCCGCATCCGTCGTCCGGACAAAATTATCATACGATGCGTTGACCAGATCCCAGATCCGCTTCACTTCGCCCGCCACCTGATCGACATACGCCTTCGGCGTGATCCCGGCCGCCTCCGCTTTCTCCTGGATCTTCTGCCCGTGCTCATCCGTCCCGGTCTGGAAATATACCTCGTAACCCTCCTGCCGCTTGAAACGCGCGATCGCATCCGCCAGTATAATTTCATACGTATTCCCGATATGCGGTTTGCCCGATGTATAGGCAATCGCCGTTGTCATATAGTATTTCCCTCTGCTGTTCATCTTCCAATCCCTCCTGCCTGATCATTCACCGCCGGCCGCCCGGTCTGTGCCGCCGGCATATTTTCCCTTGGAAAACCTATTAATCCTATTAATAAAGAAAACTTCATCCTAGATTATATACGAAGCGGGGCAGATGGTCAACTCAAAGCCCTGAGTTCCGGTGCTGAAAAATAAAATCAACGCCGCAACCACTAAAGCATGCATTTTTAAGGGAAATATGGCGTTCACTACCAAAGACGGAGCTGGATTTTTCTTTCTGCCCTGTTTGCCCGTATCAACCACAGCGACTCGTCATATACTGTCTATGGGCATAGAAAGCACCGGCTTTGGCAGACAAGCGGGATTTTCTCAAATCCTGTTGACATTCCCTCTGTCCCCTGCTACACTATGCTTAGTGATCGTTCTGTGGAAACTTGCGAAGCCCACAGGCGGGGGAGAACCTGCGGGTCTCTCC
>CANQDS010000002.1 GCA_947593655.1 uncultured Lachnospiraceae bacterium
AATTTGTCTGGCAACAAAACGGTCACAAATTTCAGTTTCAATCCATAAACGGCAATACAACAAATAAAAAGAACCCTCGATTTTGCAAGGGTTCTTACTCAGCTGCTGACGGGAATCGGACCCGTGACCGAAATGCGAAAAATCCCGTAGATTCGGGCGTTTCAGCGTTTTAGCTTTGATTACTTTGTAACCGAGAACGAAGATTTCAGGGAGGGAGGATCCTGTACATATGACCGCAGGATCCGGCCGATGATAAAATTTTGAAGCTGTTGGTTCTGACTTAAAAAGATTAAAGATTACCAAAACTGCTTGTAAATTGGTTAAAAATCGATATAATAAAATTAGCTAATATTGAAAAGAGGTGTTTTTATGGTTGGCGCTACTGCTACTGCAACCGAAATGCAGAACAATTTCGAAAATCCGACGGTTTCTTATCTGACAGACTCTCTGACCGGAATCTTGAAAGGGAACGCTGATCTTAAACAGGCAAAAGAAGAGCGGTTGGAAGAGAAAGCAGAGAAATAAGTACGCTTTCACCTTTCTGTCCCGTCTGCAGCAGATAACAGAAACCCCTTAAGCATTTTCATTCCCGCGATATATTGACATCCGCAAAGAAAACCTCTATAATATGGCTAACTTGGATTCCAAATTCAAATTAGCCATATTATTTTGGAGCGATTTATGAACTATATAACAAGAAGCATCGAAAAAAGGCTGTGCAGTGCGGAAAAGGCATTTAAAGCAGTTTTGCTGACGGGAGCCCGTCAGACAGGAAAATCAACCATGCTGCGGAAACTGTTTCCGGACAGAAAATATGTCACGTTTGATGATCCTTTTATAGAAGAACAGGCAAGAGACAGTACAAATATGTTCATGTCCCTGAACCGCCCGCCGATTATATTTGATGAGGTGCAGCGGGTACCGGATCTGTTCAGATATATCAAGATACAGTGCGATGAAAGCGAGGAGAGGGGACTATATTGTCTGTCTGGTTCGCAGCCGTTCAGGCTTATGAAAAATGTATCGGAATCCTTATCTGGCAGGGTGCGTGTAATCGAGATGTCAGCGCTGTCTCTGCGGGAGATTCAGGGCGATCCGTTTGACAGACCTTTTCTGCCGACAATGGAATATTTGATGGAACGGCAGAAGACAGTCAAAAAGCCGGACAATATCTGGGAAATCATACATCGGGGCGGATATCCGGAAATGTATGGGAACCCGAATATGGATTGGCAGGCGTTTTATGCCAGTTATGTAAAAACGTATCTGGAAAGAGACGTCCGGGAGTTGTCGGCGGTACAGGATCTGGATACTTTCCGCCGGTTTATGATCGCGGCAGCGGCAAGGACGGGACAAATGCTGAACTATTCCAACATCGCAGATGAAATTTCGAAAGATGTAGGAACCGTAAAGAATTGGATGTCAATTCTGGAAACTTCCGGGATTATATATCTTCTGGAGCCGTATATGCCAGCGGTTTTGAAGCGGGCAATAAAGACTCCGAAAGTATATTTCCGCGATACGGGACTTGCCGCTTATCTGACAAGATGGATGACGCCTGAAACGCTTGCGGTAGGAGCGATGAGCGGTGCAATGTTTGAGACATTTGTCATTTCTGAAATATTAAAATCCTATTCGAATCAGGGAATCGATTACCGGTATTGTGTCTCTTATTACCGGGGCAAGGACAAAAAAAGGGTGAGACCTGACGGACAGGAGACACAGGTTGAAAGTGAAATTGATCTTATTATAGAAGAAAACGGAAGGAAACGGGCGTTGACTTCCTTGAAATTTTCTGCCCCGCCCGCACCATACCCAAGCCCCCGCCCATACAGGCGGGGGCTCTTTCTCTCCATCGTTAAATTTTCAACTCTTACAACCTTATCACCGAAAACCTTCTTTAGAAGATCCCGTTACCGTTGCATCCGCCGCAGAGTAAAAGCAGGATCACAAGCAGGCAGCTGTCATTTCCGCATCCGTTCCCGCTCAGTAAAGATGTACCGTTGTTTCCGCAGCAGCAGGACAGCAGCAGAAGCAGCCAGATCAAAGAAGTACCGCATCCATTATCATTGCATCCACAGTTCGTAGCAGCTAAATCACTCATAAGTGACCTCCAAAAATTTTATTTTACAGTATAGGGTATGAAAACAAAAACAACTGGTTCCAGTTTTTTTCTTGACATTGCATATAATAATTGTATACAATTATTACGATATACAGATAGGAACCTGCGCAGGAAGGACGACCGGCGGGTTCCGAAAACATGATGGAGGTGCTGAAATGAGAAAAGTATACCAGAACGAAAAAACCAATCTCCTGCAGCTGGAAGAGCATTTTTACCAGCTCGCGGATGTGGAAGAGCCGAATACCTTCCGTTCGCTGTTTCCCTATGATGAAGTTCCCAAAATTGCCTTTAACGACCGGATCGTCCCGCACAATATGCCGGAAGAGATCTGGATCACGGATACGACGTTCCGGGACGGCCAGCAGTCCCGCGCCCCGTACACGACCGAGCAGATCGTAACGATCTATGATTATCTGCACCGCCTCGGCGGGGCGAAGGGCAAGATCCGCCAGAGCGAATTTTTCCTCTACAGCAAAAAGGACCGGGACGCGGCCGTCAAATGCTTAGAGCGGGGATACGAGTTTCCGGAAGTGACTTCCTGGATCCGCGCCAGCAAGCAGGATTTCCAGCTGGTCAAGGAGATCGGGCTGCGGGAAACGGGGATCCTCGTAAGCTGTTCCGATTACCATATCTTCTATAAAATGAAAATGACGCGGCGCGAAGTCATGAGCATGTATTTAAGCGTGATCCGCGAATGCCTGGAAACGGGGATCAGCCCGCGCTGCCATCTGGAGGACATTACCCGCTCGGACATCTACGGATTTGTCATTCCGTTCTGTCTGGAACTGATGAAGCTGATGGAAGAATATCAGATCCCGATCAAGATCCGCGCCTGCGATACAATGGGATACGGCGTCAACTTTCCGGGAGCCGTGATCCCGCGGAGCGTTCCCGGCATCATCTACGGCCTGACTACGCACGCCGGGGTTCCGTCGGAACTGATCGAATGGCACGGGCACAACGATTTTTACAAAGCGGTCAACAACTCCACCACGGCGTGGCTCTACGGCGCAAGCGGCGTCAACTGCTCGCTGTTCGGGATCGGGGAACGCACCGGAAATACGCCGCTGGAAGCGATGGTGTTCGAATATGCGCAGTTAAAAGGAACATTGGACGGCATGGACACGACCGTGATCACGGAGCTGGCCGAGTATTTTGAAAAAGAGCTGCATTACCGCCAGCCGCCGATGACGCCGTTTGTCGGCAGCAACTTCAACGTCACGCGCGCGGGGATCCATGCGGACGGCCTTTTGAAAAACGAAGAGATCTACAATATCTTTGACACGGATAAATTTTTGAACCGTCCGCCGCTCGTCGCCGTCTCGAATACCTCCGGACTGGCGGGGATCGCGCACTGGATCAATACGTATTACCGTTTAAACGGCGACAGGCGGATCGAGAAAAACGCCCCGCTTGTTGCGATGGTGAAAAAGTGGGTGGATAAACAGTACGAGGAAGGCCGCGTGACGGTCATCACCGATGAAGAACTGATCGGCACAATTGAGGATTGCTGTAACGAGCTGAATATTGTATTATAATAGAGGTGGCATATGTCAGAAGACAATTATTCGTTAAGTGCGCGGGTTTTTAAGAAACTCCGGAGCGACATCCTTGCAGGAACGTATGCCGCCAATGAGGAACTGAAGGAAAAGAGCATCGGACAGGAACTGGGCGTCAGCCGGACGCCGGTACGGGAAGCGCTGCGCCAGCTGGAACTCGAAGGGCTGGTCTCGATCATACCAAACAAAGGGGCCTATGTTGTCGGCGTCACGTTAAAAGACGTGCGTGACATTTACGAGATCCGTTCCCTGCTCGAAGGGCTCTGCGCCAAATGGGCGGCGGAGCACATCACCGGCGAACAGCTCGCGGAACTGGAAGAAACGATCTACCTGTCCGAATTCCACGCCGCGAAAGAAAACTGGGAACAGATCTTAGAACTCGACAACCGTTTCCATGAGCTTTTGTATGAGGCGTCCCAGAGCAAAGAGCTGATGCATGTACTCAAGGATTACCACCAGTATGTACAGCGGCTTCGAAAGACCACCCTTGCGGATCCCGGACGGGTGAAGGCTTCGACCGAAGAACATAAAAAGATCGCGGAGGCGCTGCGCCGCCGCGACGCGGCGCTTGCACAGGCCAATGCATCGAACCACATCTTAAGCACGATCTCCAATATGGACCGGCTGGGATGGGAAAATCTAATGAAATAAATAATGGAGTAAAGGAGAAGAAAATGGATAAGATTCAAATGACAACACCGCTGGTAGAGATGGACGGAGACGAAATGACGCGGATCCTCTGGAAGATGATCAAAGAGGAGCTTCTGCTGCCGTTCATCGACCTGAAAACAGAATATTACGATCTGGGATTAGAGGAGCGGAACCGCACCAACGATCAGGTGACCGTGGATTCCGCCAATGCGACGAAGAAATACGGCGTCGCGGTAAAATGCGCAACGATCACGCCGAACGCGGCACGCGTGGAGGAATACAACTTAAAAGAAATGTGGAAGAGCCCGAACGGCACGATCCGCGCCATGCTCGACGGCACGGTATTCCGCGCACCGATCGTAGTCAAAGGGATCGAACCGAACGTAAAAACATGGATCCGGCCGATCACGATCGCGCGTCATGCCTACGGCGACGTCTATAAGGCGACGGAGATGAAGATTCCGGGAGCGGGAAAGGCGGAACTCGTCTATACCGCGGAAGACGGAACCGAAGTGCGCGAACTGATCCACGAATTTACCGGCGCGGGCATCATTCAGGGGCAGCACAACGTATCGGCCTCGATCGAGAGCTTTGCGCACAGCTGTTTCCGCTATGCGCTGGACACGAAGCAGGATCTGTGGTTTGCGACCAAGGATACGATCTCCAAGAAATACGACCATACCTTTAAGGACATCTTCCAGGAGATCTTTGACCGCGACTACAAAGAAGCGTTTGAACAGGCGGGCATCACCTATTTCTACACGCTGATCGACGACGCAGTCGCGCGCGTGATGAAATCCGAAGGCGGATTTATCTGGGCCTGCAAGAATTATGACGGCGACGTCATGAGCGACATGATCAGCTCGGCGTTCGGCTCGCTGGCCATGATGACATCCGTACTGGTTTCCCCGCAGGGCTATTACGAATACGAAGCGGCGCACGGAACGGTGCAGCGCCATTATTACAAGCACCTGAACGGAGAGGAAACCTCGACGAACTCCGTCGCAACGATCTTTGCGTGGACGGGTGCGCTGCGCAAGCGCGGCGAGCTTGACGAAAACCAGAAGCTCGTGCAGTTTGCCGACGCTTTGGAAGCCGCGTGCATTCATACGATCGAGAGCGGCAGAATGACGAAAGACCTCGCGCTGATCACCAGCATCCAGGATCCGGTGGTATTGAACAGCGAAGGATTTATCAAGGAGATCCGTAAGGAACTCGAAGCGTCCCTGCAGTCGTAAAGTTTATAGTGGAGAGAAAGCATGAAAAATGAACAGGAATTTCGGAATGCCCTGAAAAATAAAAAAGTACCGATCCTGGTGCTCGACCAGAAATGGCACCGGCTGTTTGCCATCCACGGCAAAACCGTTGTGATCAAGGAACTGGAGGCCGGCTTAAACGCGCTTCTGGCGCGTCAGGGGAAATTAAATACCGAGCTTCGGGAATTAAAGCGCCTGAAAAACCAGACAATGGACAGCATCGTGCAGAATATGGACGGCACGGCGGATGAAGCCCATAATACGGCGCTGGAAAAGAAGCTGGATGACAACCGCCGCCTTATGGACGAGATCAACGAGAAAATGGAAGCCTACGAAGACGAGCTGATGGAGATCCCGGAGCAGATCCGCGACACCAACGAATCGCTGATGCTCGAAAGCATGGACTATTTCTATGAGAAGATCCGCGTCAACCAGTCGGAATCGCAGGAGATCGAAGCATGGATCAAACAGGTGCGCGTCGATTTAAAGAAGAACATCATCCGCAAGCAGAACCGGGACATCAACAACCGGGAAATTTATGCCTATCTGCATGATATTTTAGGGGCGGAAGTGCTGGATCTGTTTGACATCAAATACGAAGAAGAAGAGGAAACCAAAGAAGGGGAAAACCAGTGAGGTATCTCGTAACAGGAAAAGAAATGAAGCGTCTGGACCGGAACACGACGAACCATTTCCATGTGCCGGAGCAGATCCTGATGGAACAGGCGGCGATGGGATTCGTCCGGGAACTGTTATCGCTGGAAGGGGCGATGAAGAAAGTTCTTGTGATCTGCGGAGACGGGAACAACGGAGCGGACGGGATCGCCGCGGCGCGCCTGCTCAATCAGGCGGGCATACGGGCGGAGGTTTTTCTCTGCGGGAAGAATCCGGGGAAACAGAGCGTTCTGTTAAAACTGCAGCTGCAGATCTATGAAAGCTACGCCTATCCGCTGCTTGAAGAATTTCCGGAAAACGGCTCTTACGACTGCATTGTCGATGCGGTATTCGGAACCGGTCTTTCCCGCCCGGTTTCGGGGGAGTACGCCCGTGTGTTAGACGCCGCGAACCGCATGTCCGGGAAAAAAGCGGCGCTGGATATCGCCTCCGGCATCTCGGCCGACACCGGGGAAGTGCTGGGGACGGCGTTTTGCGCCGAAGATACGATCACGTTTTCGTTCGGGAAAGCCGGACAGTATCTCTGGCCGGGCGCGCAGTACAGCGGAACGGTGCATATCGTGCCGATCGGCATTACGCAGGAGAGTTTTCTGGACGAAAAACCGCAGCTTTCCTGTCTGGAAGAAAGCGATCTTTCCCTGCTTCCGCCGCGTCGTCCGCGTTCCAACAAAGGCACTTACGGCCGGCTTTTGATCATCGCCGGGAGTGTCAATATGAGCGGAGCTGCATATTTTAGTGCTAAGGCGGCTTATCGCTGCGGAACCGGTCTGGTGCGGATCCTGACCGTGGAAGAGAACCGGAATATCTTACAGACGCTGATCCCGGAAGCGGTTCTTTCGGTCTACGGGGATCCTCTGGATCCGGAAGAACTTGCCCGGCTTTTCGGCTGGGCCAACGCCGTGGTGATCGGGCCGGGGATCGGCGTTTCCCCGCTTTCCGCGCAGCTGACGCGGGCCGTATTAAGTCAGGCGCGGGTGCCGGTGCTGCTCGATGCGGATGCGTTAAACCTGATCGCAAAAGAACCGGAACTTCTGCAGTTATTGCATCAGAGCTGGATCTTTACGCCGCACTTAAAAGAAATGGAACGCCTGACAAAGACGCCGGTTTCCGTTTTACAGGAGAAGCTTTTGGAATCGGCGCGTTCTTTTTCCCGGCAGTATCAGGCGGTCTGCGTCTTAAAAGACGCGCATACGGTGGTTTCCGCCCCGGACGGGCGGACGTTCTTAAATCTCTCCGGAAACAACGGAATGGCATCGGCCGGAAGCGGAGACGTATTATCCGGCGTGATCGGAGCGCTGCTGGCGCAGGGAATGGAGCCGGGACTTGCCGCCGCGCTCGGCGTATACATCCACGGGCTTGCCGGTGATCTTGTCCGAAAGAAAACGGGAACTTATGCGATGATGGCGGAGGATCTTACCGAAGGCCTGACGGAACTTATGAATAAGGTGGACAGATAAATGGACGGATCAGAAATCAGCAGGGTATCTGCGCAGATTGATTTGGATGCGGTTTTCTATAATATGGAATCCATGCACCGCAATATGAGAAAAGATGCAAAAATGATCGCCGTGATCAAGGCGGACGGATACGGGCACGGCGCGCTGCCGATCGCGGAAGCGATCGAGGAACTGCCGTATCTCTGGGGATACGCGGTCGCGACTGCCGACGAGGCGTTTGCGTTATTAAACAGCGGAAGAAAGAAGCCGGTGCTGATCCTCGGCATCAGTTTTCCGGAACAGTATGAAGCGATTGTTTCCGCGGGCGTCCGTCCGGCCGTCTGCGACTGGAAAACGGCCGAACTGCTTTCGAAGGAGGCGCAGCGCCAGAAGAAGACCTGCCGCATCCATATCAAGATCGATACCGGCATGAGCCGGATCGGATTTCAGGCGGACGCTTCGGAAGCGGAAACGATCCTTAAGATCGCGAGGCTTCCCAATATCGAGGTCGAAGGAATCTTCACCCACTTTGCGCGGGCGGACGAAATTTCCCTGGAGCCTGCCGAAAAGCAGTTAAAACGCTTCCGGGAGATGACGGAGCTGCTGGAACGCGGCGGCCTTTCGATTCCGCTTAAACACTGTTCGAACAGCGCCGGGATCTTAAGAATGCCCGAAGCCAATCTGAACCTCGTGCGTGCGGGGATCACCCTTTACGGCCTGTGGCCGTCCGAGGATGTGCCGCGGGATATCCTGCCGTTAAAACCGGTCATGTCGATCCGCAGCCACATTTCTTTCTTAAAGGAACTGGAAGCGGGGCGGGAAGTCAGCTACGGCGGCACTTATGTAACGACGAAAAAGACCATGATCGCAACCGTCCCGGTCGGCTACGCGGACGGCTATGCGAGAGGGCTTTCCAACCGGGGATATGTGCTGATCCGCGGGCAGAAAGCGCCGATCTGCGGACGGGTATGCATGGATCAGTTCATGGTAGACGTCACCGGGATCAAAGGCGCGGCAGCAGGCGATCCCGTCACGCTTCTTGGAACGGACGGGGATCATACGATCACGATGGAGGAGCTCGGCGCGCTTTCAGGGCGGTTCAATTATGAATTTGCCTGCCTGATCACGCCGCGCGTCCCGCGCATCTATATAAAAAAATAAAACATACGCCGGAAAACGGAATACACTCGATAAAATTGGAAATACTAGAAGTAAAATACAGTATACCAAATTATGGAGTGAATGATATGACGATTCAAAGAGGCGATATTTATTATGCAGATTTACGTCCGGTCGTAGGATCGGAGCAGGGCGGCGTCCGTCCGGTGCTCATCATACAAAACGATGTAGGGAACCGGCACAGCCCGACCGTGATCTGCGCGGCGATCACTTCGCAGATGAATAAAGCGAAGCTTCCGACGCATGTGGAGCTGCATTCCGACCAGTACGACCTTGCGAAGGATTCGGTCGTGCTTTTGGAACAGCTGCGCACCATCGACAAAAAACGCTTAAAGGATAAAGTCTGCCATCTGGATCATCAGATCCTGGTGAAGATCGACAAAGCTCTGGAAATCAGCCTGGAATTATATACATAGCTTGACGGAATTCTGTCATCATGGTATGATTTTGCTGTTTTCAAAGATACAGATATTGGAAGAAGGAGAATGTCAATGGACGAAGGTGGAAACCCCGGTTTTATCAATCAATTATCCAGAAAATGGAGAAAGCTGTTTGGCAGCGGAGCGCACGGCGGCGAAGACGTAACGGAAGAAGAGATCATTTCCATGGTCAACGAGGGACACGAGCAGGGGGTGCTTCTGGCCTCAGAGGCGGAGATGATCCACAATATCTTCGCTTTCGGCGATAAAGAAGCAAAGGATATTATGACGCATCGCAAGAACCTGACTGCGATCGACGGGGATCTTTCCTATACGGATGCGGTGGGATTTATGACGGAGACCGGTAAATCCCGCTATCCGGTATACAGGAATGATATCGACCATATCATCGGCGTCCTTCATATCAAGGATGCGTTTGCATTTTCCAAGCGCAACGAAGTGTTCCGTACTTCGGTCCGGGATATCCCCGGACTGATCCGCGGCGTCGAGTTTGTGCCGGAAACAATGAAGATCAATGCGTTGTTTAAGAAAATGCAGACCGAGAAGAACCACATGGTCATCGTGGTGGATGAATACGGCCAGACCTCCGGGATCGTCGCGATGGAGGATATCTTAGAGGAGATCGTCGGCAATATCGAAGACGAACACGACGAGGAGCAGGATTTTATCCGCGGGGAAGCGGACGGAAGCTACCGGATGGACGGCATGGCCGAATTTCCGGAGGTTGCGCAGCTGCTTAAGCTTCCGGTGGAGGAGGATGCGTTTGAAACGCTGAACGGTTTTCTGATCTCACTTTTAGAGAAGATCCCGAACGACGGCGAAACAGCCGCGATCGATGCATACGGGTACGAATTTTCCATCCGGAAAGTAGAAGATAAGCTGATCCGCGAGGTGGTTGTCCGGAAAGCGGAATAATGGGGGTACATATTATGGGGAAGAATCGATTCTTTGGGAAGATCGATACGATTGCAACCTATATCCGGGAGAGCTTTGTGATGCTCGTCCCGGTGATTCTGACCGGCGCGTTTGCCCTGGTCTTAAGCTCGCTGCCGATACCCGGCTATACACAGTGGATCCGGCAGGCGGCCGGCGGCGTGCTCTATGAAATGCTTTCGTTTCTTGTGGATATTACGACCGATGCGCTTGCCGTTTACACGACAGTCAGCGTCTCCCTCTGTTACTGCAACCGGGTGAAAAACGCCGGCGGCTATTATTTCGGTCCGGTTTTTTCTTCCCTGTGCGTATTCTTTCTCTTATGCGGCCTGTTTACGGAAAGCGGCACTTCCGCGGTGCTCGGCGTAAACGGGATCTTTACCGCGATCATCAGCGGCGCGGGCGCGTCGTTTCTGTTCCACTGGTTTCAGGAAAAAATCCCTTGGAAACTGCGTCTGTTTACCGACGGCGCGGACGACATCTTTCATAACGCGATCCATTATTTCTTCCCGATGCTGTTTACGATCCTGTCGTTTGCCGTTTTAAACACGGCGCTTTCCGTGCTGTTCGGGGAAGAGTGTTTCCAGGCGGTCTACGTTCTGCTGCTTACCCGCCTGTTCGGCTGGCTGGGCAGCAACCTGCTGTCTTTGACCATTTATGTGGCGGCCGTCCATTTCCTGTGGATCTTCGGGATCCACGGTTCGAAGATCTTAGAGCTTTCCGGCGACGGAACGTTTACGGAAGCGGTGGATATCAACACCGCGCTGCTGGAACAGGGACTTCCGCCGACGGAGATCTTTAACCGCGACCTGATCAATGAATTTGTGCTGATGGGCGGCTGCGGGGCGACGATCTGCCTGCTTTTGGCCATGCTGCTTTTCAGCAAAAAGAAAAGCACGCGCAGCCTTGCGGCGATCGCGGCGTTTCCGGGGATCTTTAACGTAAACGAGCTTCTCGTATTCGGGCTTCCGATCGCCTACAATCCGATCATGGCGGTGCCGTTTTTTCTGACGCCGCTGGTGTTTCTGTTCACCAGTTCCGCGGCTATGGCGCTGGGGATCGTTCCGATCGCCGCGCACCATGTCGAATGGACGACGCCGATCCTGTTAAGCGGGTATATTTCGACCGGCTCGATCGCCGGAACGCTGCTGCAGCTGTTCAATCTGGTGATCGGAGTGCTCATCTACTGGCCGTTTGTCCGCATGATGGACGAGCGCGCCCTAAAGGGCGGCAAAGAGAAAATGAAATCGCTCGTGGCGGTGATGCAGGAGAGCGAGGAACTGCGCACGCCTGTGGTCCTTCTCGAACTGAAGACCGAACTCGGTATCGTGGCCAAATCGCTGGCGGAGGAACTGCGGGAGAATTACCAGAAGGAGCTTCCGACCGTCTATTACCAGCCGCAGTTTGACGATGAAAACCGCTGCATCGGGGCGGAAGCGCTGCTGCGCTGGAAGCATCCGGTCTACGGAATGGTCTATCCGCCGCTGATCATCCAGCTGGCGAGCGAGATCGGGATTTTAACCGAATATGAGGAAGCGGTATTCCGCCGGGTGATCGGGGATATGGACCGGCTGCTTTCCTATCTGGGAAACGGGATCGAGGTATCCATCAACGTCACCGGCACGACGATCCAGACGGATGAATACGAGGAATTTTTAAAGAAAACGGCGGAAGAATATCCGCAGTACGTTTCCCATATCATGATCGAGATTACCGAACAGGCGACGCTTTCCCTCGACGATGCGCTGATCGAGCGCCTGACGCGGATCAAGGATCTCGGCTACCGGCTGGGGATCGACGATTTTTCGATGGGGAATACCTCGATCAAATATCTGCAGACGAATATCTTTTCCCTGATCAAGTTAGACGGCGGGCTGAGCCGCGATATCATGGAAAATTCCAGGAGCAAGGGGATCGTCGCTTCGGTCGCGCGCCTTTCGCAGGATTTCGGCCTGCAGATGCTGACCGAATACGTGGAAACCGAGGAGCAGCGGCAGGCGCTCGAAGAAATGGGCTGCCGCTATTATCAGGGATATCTCTACAGCCCGGCGGTGGAGCTTGAGAAGCTGAAAAATATCGGGAAGAACTTCGGAAATACGGCGGGGGTTGCACAAGCGGCAAAAAAATGATAGAATGAATTAGAAATTATAGAGAAAAGAGGAAATTTGTTATGTCCGGACATTCGAAATTTGCGAATATCAAGCATAAGAAAGAGAAAAATGACGCGGCGAAGGGGAAGATCTTTACGATCATCGGACGTGAGATCGCCGTTGCCGTGAAAGAAGGCGGACCGGATCCGGCCAATAATTTTAAGCTGGTCCAGGTGATCGCGAAGGCAAAGTCCAACAATATGCCGAACGACACGATCGAGCGCGGCATCCGCAAGGCGGCCGGCGACGGGAACACGGTCAACTACGAATACGCGGTATATGAAGGCTACGGGCCGGGCGGCACGGCGATCATCGTGAAGTGCCTGACTGACAATAAGAACCGCACGGCGGCGAACGTCCGCAACGCCTTTACCAAAGGGCAGGGCAGCATCGGGACGCAGGGCTGCGTTTCCTATATGTTCGACGAGAAAGGGCAGATCATCATCGATAAGGAAGAATGCAGCATGGATGCGGACGATCTGATGATGATGGCGTTAGATGCCGGGGCGGATGATTTTTCCGAGGAGGACGACAGCTACGAGATCTTAACGGCTCCGTCGGAATTTGAAGCGGTTCAGAAAGCGTTGGAAGAAGCGGGCGTTGCGATGGTTTCCGCAGAGGTCAGCATGATCCCGCAGAATTATGTCACCTTGTCGGAGGAGGCCGACCGGAACAATATCGGGCGGATCTTAGATCTTCTGGATGAAGACGACGACGTTCAGGAAGTTTATCATAACTGGGAAGAATAATTCATGTATCCCTACATGAATTACATAAAAATATTTAAGGTTTAGATTGGAGGCAGGTATGAAAAGAATCCTTTTTGCAGCATCGGAATGCGTTCCGTTTATTAAAACAGGCGGACTGGCGGATGTATGCGGAGCATTACCGAAAGAATTTGACAAGGAGTACTGGGATGTCAGGGTAGTCATTCCGAACTACAGCTGTATTCCGGAGCATTTCCGCAACCAGTTTGAGTATGTGGCTCATTTCTGGATGAATGCCGGCAGCTACATTACCGGGAAGTATGTGGGGATCCTCCGCTACAAGATGGACGGGATCACCTATTACTTTATCGACAATCAGGAGTACTTTAACTGTTTTGTACCGTACGGCGATGTCCGCTATGACATTGAGAAGTTTGTCTTTTTCGACAAAGCGGTACTGTCCATGTTAAAGCACATTGATTTCCGCCCGGATATCATCCACTGTCATGACTGGCAGGCGGGGCTGATCCCGGTTTATCTGAAAAATGAATTTGCGGCGGATTCTTTCTACTGGGGCATCCGTTCCATCATGACGATCCACAACTTGAAGTTCCAGGGAATCTGGGATATCAAGACGATGCAGGGGCTGACCGGTTTCCACGCTTCTTTGTTCACGCCGGATAAGCTGGAGTTCAAGAAAGATGCGAATATGTTAAAGGGCGGTCTGGTATACGCCGATTACATCACGACAGTCAGCGATACTTACGCGCAGGAGATCCAGTCTCAGTATTACGGCGAAGGTCTCGACGGCCTGCTTTCGGCGCGCCACTTTGACATGCAGGGAATCGTCAACGGCATCGATTACCATGAGTACGATCCGAACACGGATCCGAAGATCTATGTCACATACGATGCGGAGTCGTTCCGCAAGAAGAAAGCGCTGAATAAAGAGCGCCTTCAGGAAGAACTCGGGCTTGCGGTTGACAAGCATAAATACATGATCGGCCTGATCTCGCGTCTGACGGATCAGAAAGGTCTGGATCTGATCAATTACGTCATGGATGGTCTGGTGGACGACTTCACCCAGCTTGTCGTGATCGGAACCGGCGAACCGCGGTACGAGAATATGTTCCGTCATTATGCATGGAAATATCCGGACCGCGTATCGGCGAATATCTGCTACTCCGACGATCTGGCGCACAAGCTCTATGCGGCGGCGGACGCATTCCTGATGCCGTCCCGGTTCGAGCCGTGCGGGCTGACGCAGCTGATCTCTTTCCGCTACGGAACCGTGCCGATCGTGCGCGAAACCGGCGGTCTGCGCGATACGGTGGAGCCGTTCAATGAATATGAGAATACCGGAGACGGCTTCTCCTTCACCAATTACAATGCGGGCGAGATGCTTCATGTCATCAATTACTCGAAGCATATTTTCTATGACCGCAAGCGCCAGTGGAACCAGATGATCGAACGCGGCATGGCGAAAGACTTCTCCTGGAACGCTTCGAAATTCCGCTATGAAGGGCTTTACAATTACCTTCTGGGCGAATAAATCCATCAAAAATGCTTACACTAAAACGGATACCGTAAGGTATCCGTTTTTTTACGCTTTCATTATAGAAGAAAGGCGTATCAGCAGATAGCTGGCACTATGTGGACTGCGGACAGGAATTTTAAATTTGAAAAGGGAGGAACGGCATGGGAGAAGAGAAAGAAGAAAAAGAGGAAAAAGAGAAAAAAGACGAAAACAACAGCGCCGGGGATGCAAATGACGGGATTAAGGAATACGGGCAGATGGATCTAAAGGACAACTTAAGCGACCATCACATCTATCTTTTGTCGATCATCGGGGAGATCGAGGGGCACGAATGTCTGCCTTCGAATACGAAAACGACGAAATACGAGCATGTCCTGCCGCGTCTGGCGTCAATCGAGGACGCAAAAGACGTGGAAGGGGTGCTGCTTTTGCTGAATACGGTGGGCGGGGACGTGGAGAGCGGCCTTGCGATCGCGGAAATGATCGCATCGCTCAGCAAACCGACGGTTTCCCTCGTGCTGGGAGGAAGCCATTCGATCGGCGTTCCGCTGGCCGTATCGACCGACTACTCCATGATCGTGGAAAGCGGGACGATGGTCATTCATCCGGTGCGCATGAACGGGACGATCATCGGCGCACAGCCGACCTATGATTATTTCCAGCAGATGCAGGACCGGATCATCGGCTTTATCACCGGGCATTGCCGCGCCAGAAAAGAGCGGATTGAAGAGCTGATGATGAGCACGCAGATGATGACCAAGGATCTCGGAACGATCCTTGTAGGGGAACAGGCCGTCGCCGAAGGGCTGATCGACGCCGTCGGCGGGATCTCCGATGCATTCCGGAAACTCAATGCGCTGATTGAAGAAAAACAGAAACACAGATGACAAAGCCCCGAAAATCTGTTACAATCTCTTTTAGTATGATTTTTGGAGGTTTTTCAATGGCATCGGGGAAGAGCAGTTCTTCGCAGAAAAAGACGAAAAAAGAAATGATGCAGGAAATGGAGAAAGTGGAGGCTTTCCGCCAGGAGATCGGACTTTGGATCATTGTCGCGGTATCGCTTCTGCTTTTCATCAGCAATCTGGGACTGGGAGGAACGGTCGGCAATGTGGTAAGCCGTTTTTTATTTGGCGTTTTCGGGCTGATTGCCTATGTATTTCCGATCCTGCTTCTGGTCGGCAGCTTCTTTGCGGTATCCAACCGGGGCAGCTTTCTGGCCGTGGTCAAGATCGTGGCTGCGGTGCTGTTTGTGCTCTTTTTATGCCTTTTTATGGCTCTGGTATCGTCCGGAAACGAGATTCAGACACCGGCGGAGGCTTATTTCTACAGCTATTCGCATAAGTCCGGAGGCGGCTTTTTAGGCGGCGTGCTGGAATATCTGCTCGGGAGCGCATTCGGCATTGTCGGGACGTATATCATCGATATCGTCATGCTCATCGTTTCCCTTGTGCTTTTAACGGAACGTTCGCTCATGAAGAGCATGAAAAAGGGCGGGCAACGGGTGTACGAGTCCGCCAGGGAGAACAACGAGCGCTACCGCGAGTACCGGGAGTTAAAATCCGAAGAGCGCAGCAAACGGCGCATGGACCATAAAGTAACCGGCGTTTCCGCCGATACCGCGATTCCGAAGAAGAAGGAGAAGAAGCGCTCCGACGAGATCAGCGAACTGACCGCAAAAGAGGATCCGGTGCTTCCGGAGGTCGTCGAAACGACGAAGATCCAGCTGGATTCCGATATGGAAGCGGTTGCGGAGGCACTAGAGCACATTGAGCCGGAACCGGAGGAGGAGACGCCGCCGGTCGTACACCGGCAGATCGCGCAGCCTGCCTTCTCCGGGAATTTTGCCGCGGACGATTTGGAACTTCCGGAGATTACCGGACTTTCGGGCGATTCCGGTATTTCGGAACTTCCGGAGATTACCGGGCTTTCCGGCCTTGCGGAAGAAGCGGAACTTTCGGGCATTTCCGAACTTCCGAAGATCACCGATCTTCCGGAAATCGCGGATATTACGGATATTGAGGACTTCCCGGAGCTTTCTCCTTCCCAACAGGAGGCGGACATTCCGGAGATTTTCGGCGAAACACCGGTAATCGAAGAGCCGCCTGCGGCACGCACCGTACATAGGAAAGGAAAAGCGTCCGAGGATGAGATCGAGGCGGAAGTCGGACAGGTGATGCAGGCGATCGCGGAAGAGATCGCGGTCAAAAACTACGTCTATCCGCCGGTTTCCCTGCTGAAAAAGGGGAACAGCAGCCAGTCCCGGACGACGGAAACGCAGTTAAAAGAGACGGCGGCGAAGCTGCAGCAGGTCTTAAAGACGTTCGGCGTCAACGTGACGGTTACGAACATCAGCTGCGGCCCGGCCGTGACGCGCTATGAGATCCAGCCGGAGATGGGCGTTAAAGTCAGCAAGATCGTCAATCTGGCGGACGACTTAAAGTTAAACCTCGCGGCGGCGGATATCCGGATCGAAGCCCCGATCCCCGGAAAAGCGGCGGTCGGGATCGAAGTCCCGAACAAGGAAACGGTCATGGTTTCGTTCCGCGAGCTGATCGAATCGAAGGAATTTGAGGAATCCCGCTCGAAGATCTCGTTTGCGGTAGGAAAAGACATCGGCGGCAACGTCAAAGTGGCCGATATCGCCAAAATGCCGCATCTTCTGATCGCGGGAGCGACCGGTTCCGGGAAATCGGTCTGCATCAATACGATCATCATGAGCATCCTCTATAAGGCGGATCCGAACGAGGTCAAGCTCTTAATGATCGATCCGAAGGTCGTGGAGTTAAGCGTCTACAACGGGATCCCGCACCTGATGATCCCGGTCGTTACGGATCCGAAGAAAGCGGCGGGCGCCCTGCACTGGGCAGTCGCGGAAATGACGGAACGCTACCAGAAATTCGCGGAATGCGGCGTCCGCGAGATCAACGGCTACAACGCGAAAACGGAATCCGTTACCGTGCCGGAAGGCCAGGAGCGCCCGAAGAAAATGCCGCAGATCGTGATCATCGTCGACGAGCTGGCGGATCTGATGATGGTCGCTTCCGGAGACGTGGAGGAAGCCATCTGCCGTCTGGCGCAGCTTGCGCGCGCGGCGGGGATCCATCTGATCATCGCAACCCAGCGGCCGTCCGTGAATGTCATTACCGGGCTGATCAAGGCGAACATGCCGAGCCGGATCGCTTTTGCGGTCACGTCCGGCGTCGATTCCCGGACCATTCTCGATATGAACGGGGCGGAAAAGCTGTTAGGAAAAGGCGATATGCTGTTTTATCCGCAGGGAATCCCGAAACCGCTGCGCGTGCAGGGCGCGTTTGTTTCCGATAAGGAAGTTTCGGACGTTGTGGCGTTTCTGACGGAAAACAACGGAACGGCGCAGTACAGCAGCGACGTCCAGCAGAAAGTGGAGACGATGGAAACATCTTCCCAGCAGGCAGTCGCCATCACGGAATCCGATATGGACGGAGACGGCCGGGATTCCTACTTTATGGAAGCGGCCAAGATCCTGATCGACAAGGATAAAGCCTCGATCGGAATGCTGCAGCGCTACTTAAAGGTCGGGTTTAACCGGGCCGCGCGGATCATGGACCAGTTAGAAGAAGCGGGCGTCGTCGGGCCGGAAGAAGGCACCAAACCGCGGAAAGTATTAATGAACCAGGAAGAATTTGAACAGTTTGTTGACGAAAGTTGAGAAACATGATAAACATATGTATTATAAGCAGACCAGACAGGAGGGCATCGGTATGAAGAGTGATATTGAGATCGCGCAGGAGGCTGAATTAAAGCCGATTCAGGAAGTGGCGGCAATGCTTGGCATTTCCGGAGAAGAACTGGAACTTTACGGGAAATACAAGGCGAAGCTGTCCGATGAGCTGGCGGAACGCATCAAAGACCACCCGGACGGGAAGCTGATCCTTGTGACTGCGATCAATCCGACTCCGGCGGGGGAAGGAAAGACGACGACCAGCGTCGGGCTGGGAGAAGCGTTCGGGAAACTGGGGAAAAAAGCCGTGATCGCGCTCCGCGAGCCGTCGCTCGGCCCGTGTTTCGGGATCAAGGGCGGTGCGGCCGGCGGCGGTTATGCGCAGGTTGTCCCGATGGAAGACCTGAATTTACATTTTACCGGCGATTTCCATGCGATCACAAGCGCGAATAACCTGTTAGCGGCGCTCCTTGACAACCACATCCAGCAGGGGAATGAACTCGGCATCGATCCGCGCCAGATCGTCTGGAAGCGCTGTCTGGATATGAACGACCGCGTCCTCCGCAACGTTGTGGTCGGACTCGGAAACAAGCTCGACGGCATGGTGCGGGAGGATCACTTCGTGATCACCGTCGCATCCGAGATCATGGCGATCCTCTGCCTTCGCGGAGGACATGAGCGACTTAAAGAAGCGCCTCGGGCAGATCATCGTCGCCTATCAATTCGACGGAAGCCCGGTAACGGCGGACGACCTTCAGGCGACGGGCGCGATGGCGGCGCTCTTAAAGGACGCCATGAAGCCGAACCTGATCCAGACGTTAGAGCACACCCCGGCGATCGTCCACGGCGGGCCGTTTGCGAACATCGCCCACGGCTGCAACAGCGTCCGTGCTACCAAGACCGCGTTAAAGCTGGCGGATTACGTCGTTACCGAGGCCGGTTTCGGTGCGGATCTCGGCGCGGAGAAATTCTTTGATATCAAGTGCCGGAAAGCAGGACTTGCGCCGGATGCAGTCGTCCTTGTGGCGACAGTGCGCGCATTGAAATACAACGGCGGCGTAAAGAAAGAAGACCTCTCCAAAGAGAACCTTGCCGCACTGGAAAAAGGCATCGTCAATCTGGAGAAACACATCGAAAACCTCCAGAAATACGGGGTTCCGGTTGTCGTAACGTTAAATTCCTTTGTCAGCGATACCGAAGCGGAGACTTCTTTTGTAGAGGAATTCTGCCGGAAGAGAGGCTGCGAATTTGCGCTTTCCGAAGTCTGGGAGAAAGGCGGGGAAGGCGGCATCGCTCTGGCCGAACAGGTTCTGCATACGCTCGAAACAAAAGAGAGCCGGTTCCGGCCGCTGTATGAAGATTCCCTCCCGCTTAAGGAGAAGATCGAAATGGTGGCAAAAGAGATCTACGGCGCCGGAAACGTCACCTACAGTGCGGCCGCGGCCAAAGAACTGGAGCGCATTACTTCGCTCGGCATGGGCGATTTTCCGGTCTGCATGGCCAAAACGCAGTATTCCCTGTCCGATGATCCGGCGAAGCTGGGACGTCCGGACGGCTTTACGTTAAATGTACGCGAGGTTTATGTATCCGCCGGAGCGGGCTTTGTCGTAGCTATAAACGGCACGATCATGACGATGCCGGGGCTGCCGAAGCGTCCGGCCGCTTACGGGATCGATGTAACGGAAGACGGAAAGATCACAGGATTGTTTTGAGGTGAAGAAAATGGCAAAGATCATTGACGGGAAACAGATTTCCCAGCAGATAAAAGACGAATTGAAAGAAGAAGTAAAGAAGCTGAAAGCGGAAGGACGAAACTGCTGCCTTGCCGTGATCCAGGTGGGAAACGATCCCGCATCAAGCGTTTATGTCGGGAATAAGAAAAAGGCGTGCGCCTACATCGGGATCGAATCGCGGGCGTATGAGCTCCCGGAAGAGACGACGGAGGAAGAACTGCTTTCCCTGATCGAAGACCTCAATCAGGACAGCGGCGTACACGGGATTTTATGCCAGCTTCCGCTTCCGGCGCATATCCGGGAGGAGAAAGTCATAGACGCGATCTCTCCCGAAAAAGATGTGGACGGATTCCATCCGCAGAACGTCGGTGCGCTGGTGATCGGCCGGAAAGGCTTTGTTTCCTGCACGCCGGCCGGGATCATCGAACTGCTGAAGCGCAGCGGCATCGAGATCGAAGGGAAGCGCTGCGTCATGATCGGCCGCAGCAACATCGTCGGCAAGCCGATGGCGCTTCTGATGCTCCGCGAGAATGCGACCGTAACCGTCTGCCATTCGCGGACGCGCAATTTAAAAGAGATCTGCAAAGAAGCGGATATCCTGATCGCAGCGATCGGAAAGCCGCAGCAGATCACCGGAGAGTACATTAAAGAGGGCACCGTCGTCATCGACGTAGGGATCCACCGGAATGCGGACAACAAGCTGTGCGGGGACGTCGCTTTTGCCGAAGCCGAACCGCTGGCGTCGGCGATCACACCGGTTCCGGGAGGCGTCGGCCCGATGACGATCGCTATGCTGATGAAAAACTGCGTGGAAGCCATGAAAAACGGATCCGCAGACAAATAAATTGATAAGAGGGATAGAACATATGAAATGCAGCTATTGTGGGGAAGAGCTTAAGGACGGGAGCCTTTACTGCTCCCGCTGCGGGAAAGAGGCGCAGATCCGCCCGGATATGAACGCATTTGAGGACGATTACTTAAAAGCAATCATGGAAGAGGAGAATCAGAAGCAGGAGACGGCGTCCGAGGCAAAGCAGCCTAAGCAGGAGATCCGGCAGCCGGAAGGAATGAAAAAACAGCAGGAGAAGAAAAAGAAGCTCCTCCTGCTTTCCGGGATCGCGGCGGCCTGCGTGCTGATCGCCGTACTGGCCGCAGCGCTCCATTTTTCGAGCCAGAAAGAACACGATTCGTCGTTTGAATATCAGGTGGCTCAGGCGAGGAAGGCCGAAAGCAGCGGGAATACGGCGGAAGCCATCGCCTATTACGAGAAGGCGCTGGTCATCGATCCGGACAGTACCGAAGTGCGCCTGACGCTCGCCCGGATCTTGACAAACCAGAACGAGTACGATTCCGCGATCATTCTCTATCAGGAAGTGATCCAGATCGATCCCAAAAATCAGGAGGCTTACCGGAACCTGATCGCAATTTATGAGGAAAACGGCGACACGGACGCGATCCTTGCGCTCTCCAAAGACGCTTCGGATCCGAAGATCTTGAAATTATTCCAGGATTATATCGTGCTTCCGCCGGAATTTGACCAGAAATCCGGCACTTATGACGATTATATGGAGATCCGTCTGACCTCGGAGGATCACTGCGACATTTTCTATACGACCGACGGAAGGGATCCGGTCCGCTACGGGGAACCGTACAGCCGGCCGATCGCCCTCGACGAGATGCAGGAGTACGAGATCAAAGCGGTCTGCGTCAATGACCGTAAGATCTACAGCGACGTCGCCTCGGAAACCTATACGATCAAGATTCCGGTCCCGGAGATGCCGGTCGTAAGCCCGGACGGCGGGGAATTTTCCGAGGAAACGCAGGTATCGATTACGGTTCCGGAAGGCTGCACGGCTTACTATACCTGGGACGGGACGGATCCGAACATCAATTCCGAGCCGTATAACGGGCCGATCACGGTTCCGGAGGGCAACAACGTGCTGGCCGTGATCTTCATTGATACGAAGACCGAGCAGATCAGCCCGATCTACCGCGGAAACTTTATCTACTATGCGCAGGATGCGGAAAGCGAATGAAAATAACGATCTTATGCGTCGGCAGGCTCAAAGAAACGTTCTACCGGGACGCTGTGCGGGAATTTGAAAAACGCTTAAGCCGCTACTGTCGGCTGGAGATCATCGAAGTCGCCGATGAAAAAACGCCGGACGATCCTTCCGGGGCGGAAGCGGCGCTTGTCAAAGAGCAGGAGGGGAAGCGCCTCCTGCGTTATCTGAAAGAGGACAGTTATGTGATCTGCCTTGCCATCGACGGAAAGGAGATGGATTCCGTCCGTTTTTCCAGAGAACTGGAAAATCTGGGGATCCGCGGGAAAGACCGGGTGTGCTTTGTGATCGGAGGATCGCTCGGGCTTTCGGAAGAGGTGTTAAAGCGGGCGGATGAAAGGCTCAGCTTTTCGCAGATGACGTTTCCGCACCAGCTGATGCGCGTCATCCTGCTCGAACAGATCTACCGTGCCTGCCGGATCATGCATCATGAACCATATCATAAATAACAATAAACACTTCCGGTTTCCGGAGCAAACAGGAGAATAAGACGGGTTTTTTCTACATATAGTTTATTATGAAAAACCGCAGGCATGTAAACCGTGAAAAAATAGTCAATGCATTGGAACTTCCCAAAGATCTGATGCTTGGAACGCCCTGTCTGACCATGAACGGGAACCGCGAGCTTCTGATCGAAAACCACAGGGGAATCCTCACTTACAGCGACCGGCAGATGGTCGTTCTGGCGAAAGACATCCGCATCGAGATCAGCGGAACCGGGCTGTACGTGGAATATTATACCGCCGACCTGATGAAAATACAGGGACAGATGGACGGGATCGCATTCCGCCCATGATCCTTCGCATTTATCGGTTTCTGTGCGGTTATTTAACTTTGCTTCTGTCGGGAAGGAAAGCGGGAAGGTTCTTAAATCTGTGTACGCGGCGCGGCATGAACATCTGGAACGTGGTTTTGGAAGGAGAGGACCGCTGCCGGCTCAATATGTACCTGAAGGATTTCCGGAACGTCCGTCCGCTCTGCCGGAAGACGAAAACGCGGCTTCGGATCCAGAAACGCCGCGGGCTTCCGTTTGTCCTGTACCGCTACCGGAAGCGCGTCATATTTCCGGCGGCGTTTCTGGCGGCTGCCGGGCTTTTGTTTTTCTGTTCCCGTTTTGTCTGGAAAATCGAGATTGACGGCAATTCACGCCTTTCGGACGACACGATCATCCGCTATCTGGAGGAAAACAATGCGGGCTTTGGCACCGCTAAAAAGGAGATCGATCTGGAAAAACTGGAACTGTCTCTGCGGCGGGATTTCCCGCAGATCATCTGGGCGTCTTCCTATATCGAGGGAACCCGGCTGGTCGTGGAGATCCAGGAGAATTTAAAGGAGGACGGCGGTTCGTCTGCCTCTGACGGGGCGGACGCTTCCTGCACCGATCTGATCGCTGCCAAAGACGCCGTGATCGATTCGATCATCACGCGAAGCGGCGTGCCGCTCGTAAAGGCCGGCGATCCGGTGGCGGCAGGAGATGTGCTGGTTTCGAGCCGTCAGGAGATCTTAGACGACGCCGGAAACGTCCGGGAGTATTTCTACCAGTCCGCGGATGCCGATATCACAGGCCGCGTCACCTATCCCTATGAAGAGAAAATACCGGCGGCCGTTTCGGAAAAGAAGGAAACCGGAAGAGAGCATACGGTGTATTTTGTCGAGTTTTTCGGGAGACGGATGGAAACGCCGAAGATCTTTAATGATTTTGACCTCTTTTACTGCATTGAAGACTACCGGCAGCTGCACCTGACGGATCATTTCTATCTGCCGGTGTTTTTCGGGAAACGCTCGTTCATCGAGCAGGAGGAACAGGAGAAAACCTACAGCAAGGAAGAGGCCGAACAGATCGCCGCCGCGCATCTGAACCAATTTCTTTCGGATTTGGAAGAAAATGGGGTTTCAATTATCGGCAAAAATGTTATGATAGATAAGATAGGGGATTTTTATCAGGTGTCCGGAACGATCGAGGCCAGCGAGCCGGTCGGGGCGAAGGCACCGACGGAAATCCTGCAGATACCCGGACAGGATGAAGAACATGAATGAAGTGATTGCAGAAATTCCATCGGAATTTATATCCAATGTGTTTGGCGGGTTCGACGTCCATCTGAAAAAGATTGAGCGGACGCTCGGAGTGACCGTCGTGCTGCGCGGCAGCCAGATCAAGATCATCGGAAACGAGGCGGCCTGCAAAGACGCGCTCGAAGTCGTGACGCAGCTCTGCCGTCTGGCGGAGAAAGGGAACGAAGTGACGGAACAGAACGTCAACTACGCCCTTGCGCTCCTTCCCGAGCATCAGGGCGGCAGAATCGCCGAACTCGACGACGATATCATCTGCCATACCGTAAACGGAAAACCCGTCAAGCCCAAGACGCTCGGGCAGAAGCAGTATGTGGATGCGATCCGCAGCCGGATGGTCGTTTTCGGCCTCGGGCCGGCGGGAACAGGGAAAACGTATCTGGCCATGGCTATGGCCATAACCGCATTTAAGAACGAAGACGTAGAGCGGATCATCTTAACGCGCCCGGCAATCGAGGCCGGAGAGAAGCTGGGCTTTCTGCCCGGCGATCTGCAGAGCAAGGTCGATCCGTACCTGCGTCCGCTCTACGATGCGCTGCACCAGATCATGGGCGCGGACGCGTTTGCCCGCAATATGGAGAAAGGGCTGATCGAAGTCGCGCCGCTTGCCTATATGCGCGGGCGGACGCTGGACAATGCCTTTATCATTTTAGACGAGGCGCAGAATACGACGCCGGCGCAGATGAAGATGTTTCTGACGCGGATCGGCTTCGGCTCGAAAGTGGTCGTCACCGGCGACGCGACGCAGAAGGATCTGCCGCCCGGCACGAAATCCGGCTTAGACGTCGCATTAAAGGTTCTTTCGAATGTGGAGGAGATCGCCGTCTGCCGCCTGACCGGGAATGATGTCGTACGCCATCCGCTGGTTCAGAAAATCGTACAGGCTTATGACGATTACGAAAAGAGAATGGCAAACCATAAGAAAAAACAGGAGAGAAGATGAAGAGGAAAGAAACCGTAAGCATTTTCCGCGTGCTGGCAATCTTTGTGATCGTTGCCATGACCGGGCTGGTTTCTGCGTTTTTCTGCTGGCAGAACCAGTACTATGCGGATGAATGGCTGTGCATATTGTTTTTGGATCTCGTTTTTTTAATGATCCTGATCTTTGAACTGGAATACGAGAGGAAACGCCGGATGCTGTCGTTTAATATGGCAACCACCTTTTTCCGCGTGGCGGCGGGATATGCGTTCTGCTGCCTGATTTCGATGGCGTTTCCCTATCTGCCGGAGTTTTTCTGTCCGGTGCTTCTGATCCCGCTGATCATGGAGTCCATGAGCAACGAAACGCTTGCGATCGTTACGGGGATCTTCCTCAATCTGCTGTTCGGAATGATCAGCAGCGGAAACTACTACGAACTGGTCTGCTACTGTCTGCTCACGATCTTGGGAGGAGTGCTCGCAAAGACGCTGGACAGCCGGAAATTTCGCTTCTGCACCGCGATTCTGCTGTTCTGCATCAGCATATTGTTTCCGGTCGTGTTCTATTACTGGAGCTACAAGGAGATCACGCTTACGGTCTATCTGTACGGAGCGGCCAGCGGCCTTGTCACGCTGTTTATGGCGCTTGTCGTTTATGACCGGCTGCGGCAGGGGAAGGAACGGGAACTGGAAAACCGCTATCTGGACATCCTTTCCGAGGATTACCATGCGGTGAAGGAACTAAAGAAGTTCTTTCCGGCGGACTACCGCCATGCGGAGCGGGTATCGGTGATCATGACCGGCTGTGCGAAGGCGCTCGGTTACGACGTCCTTTTGTGTACCGCCGCGGGCTTTTATTACCGCATGGGCAAATGGCAGGGCGAGCAGGATCATGTGGCAAACGGCGTCCGCAGGGCGCGCCAGCTGTGCTTTCCGGGGGAACTCGTGCAGATCCTCGCCGAATATTACGGGGAGGAACGCCTGCCGCGGACGCCCGAATCCGCGCTGGTGCATATGGTAGATGCCGTCGCCCTGAAAATGGACGCGATGAACCAGAATGTGGGGCAGAGCCAGTGGAACCACGAAATGATCATTTATCAGACGTTGAACGAATATTCCAGCAACGGGCTGTATGACGAAAGCGGAATGGGAATGAACCAGTTCTTAAAAGTCCGCGAGTATCTGGTAAAGGAGAAATTGCTGCAATGAGTTTTACGATTGAAATAGAATGTGAAGAAACCGGTTTTTCCTTTGATCCGGAAGAACTGGCCGAACGGGCGGCTTTCTGCTGCCTGAAAGAGGAGAACTTTCCGTATGAGGCGGAAATCTCCCTTACGATCACAGACGACGCCGGTATCCGGGAGTTAAACCGCACGCAGCGCGGGATCGACCGGGCGACCGATGTGCTTTCGTTTCCGATGCTAAGCTATGAGGCTCCGGGTGATTTTTCGTTTCTTTCGAAGGAGCGGGACGAGGATTTCAACCCGGATACGGGAGAGGCTCTGCTCGGCGATATCGTGATCTCCGCGGAACGCGTCCGCGCGCAGGCGCTTGATTACGGGCACAGCGAGGAACGGGAATTTGCGTTTCTGATCGTGCACAGTATGCTGCATCTGTTCGGCTATGACCATATGGAAGAGGACGAAGCCCGGCTGATGGAAGAAAAGCAGAGGCAGATCATGAATATTCTTCAGATCATGCGGTAGGAGGATAAGGATGAAGAAAAGGCTTTTAAGCGCGGCGCTGGTGATTTGCCTGCTTGCGTCGTTTGGCGGCTGCAGCGGAAAACAGGAACAAACGCTTCTGCCGACGGAACTGATGGAAGGAAGCGGACAGATCGGACAGATCGAAGCGCCGCAGATCACGGAGGCCGCAGATCACCACGAGGGAGAGGCGAAGAGCTTTCTGACGGGAGAGTGGATCCCGGCGGAAACGGCCGGGAAGCGGCCGGTTGCCATGATGGTGGAGAATACCCACGCGACGCTGCCGCAGTACGGGCTGAACCGGGCGGATATCATCGTGGAGTGTCCGGTAGAGGGCGGGATTACCCGTCTGCTTGCGGTTTTTCAGGACTACAGCGGAATGGGGATCATCGGAAACGTCAGGAGCTGCCGACCGTACTATGTGCCGTTTGCCAATGATTTTGACGCGGTTTATCTGCACGCGGGCGCAAGCCCGGAAGGAAGCGACCTGCTTAATTCAGGCGCGGTGGATCACATCGACGGAACCAGCGGAACCGGCGGGGCGTTCTATTACCGGGACAACAGCCGCCGTGCGCCGCACAATCTCTATACGTCTTCGGAGGGGATCGATCAGGGGATCGAAGCCTTCGGCTTTGAGCGGGAGCATGACGCTTCCTACGCCGGGAATCTTAGGTTTGCAGACGACGAAGAGCCGGTTCTGCTTTTAAACGGAATGGACGCTGCGGCGGTTTCCCTTTACTATCGGGATGCCCGGCCGTGGTTTGAATATCACGAAGACGACGGGCTGTACTATCGGTATGAATTTGGAGCCGCGCAGATCGACGGCACGGATCAGTCGCAGCTTGCCGTAAAAAACATCATTTTACAGGAGTGCGGAAGCTCTTTTTACGACATGGAAGCCGGAACGCTCAATCTGGACTGCTATTCGGGCGGAAACGGGAAATATCTGACAAACGGGAAATGCATTGATATTGTCTGGAGGCGGGATTCGAGAAATTCCGCGGTCCGTTATTATGATCTCAGCGGAAACGAGATCACGTTGAATCAGGGGAAAACATGGATAGAAGTCATTCAGTCGCAGAATGCGGGGGAGAACAATATCTATGGTACGATCGAAGAATTTGAAAGCGGCAGGTAAACAGAAAGTATGGGTAAGTCAAAGAGAAAAGGAACGAATTTTTTAGTTCAGGGTTCGATTCTTGCAATGGCGTCTATCATAAGCCGCATCATCGGGCTGGTTTACCGGATCCCGCTGACGGACATCATCGGCGACGTCGGAAACAACTACTACGGCTGTGCGTATGAGGTCTATAATATCATGCTCATCATCTCTTCCTACAGCCTTCCGATCGTGGTTTCCAAACTGGTATCGGTTCAGATGGCGAAAAGGCACAGGAGGATGGCCTACCGGGTATTCCAGTGTTCTCTGGCCTTTGCGCTCGTATCGGGGCTGATCGTCGCTTTGATCGTGTTTTTCGGGGCGGAATTTTTCGCGGGAACGCTGCTGAAAACGCCGAACAGCGTATTTGCGCTCCGGATCCTTGCGCCCGCTTTGGTCATCGTGGCCGTTTTGGGCGTGCTGCGGGGATTTTTCCAGGGCATGGGAACCATGATCCCGAGCGCGGTATCGCAGATCTTAGAGCAGATCGTAAACGCGATCGTCAGCGTGTGGGCGGCATATGTCCTTTTCCAGTACGGAACGCGCGTCGGCGCGGTACTCGGCGATCCGGAGCACTATGCGCCGGCTTACGGGGCGGGCGGCGGGACGCTGGGCTCTACGCTCGGCGCGCTTGCGGCGCTGTTTTTCGTGATCTTCGTATTCTTTGTCTATATGAAGGTGTTCCGCCGGAAGATGCAGCGCGAACCGGAGACGGCCGTCGATTCCTTCCGGACTACCATGCATGTGCTGATCCTTACGGTCATACCGGTGCTCTTAAGCACCACGATCTATAATATCATTCAGATCATTGATCAGGGTCTGTTTAAAAACATCGCCAATCTGCAGGGCTATAAGGAAAACGAGATTGACGTCTGGTGGGGCGTTTTTTCCGGGAAATACCGGCTGATGATCAATGTGCCGATCTCGATCGCCTCCGCGATCGCGTCCTCCTCCGTGCCGGCGCTGACAGTGTCCTACGGGCAGCGCGATATGGAAGCGGTCAAAAGCCAGCTTCATGCGGCGAACCGTTTCATGATGATCATTGCGTTTCCGAGCGCGGTCGGGCTTGCGGTGCTGGCTCCGGCCATTTTTACCCTGTTGTTTCCGTCGACGCTTGATTCGCTGGATCTGGCCTCGATGATGATGTACACCGGTTCGGGAGCCGTGGTCTTTACGTCCTTATCGACGCTTTCCAACGGGCTGCTGCAGGGGATCGACCGCCTGAAGGTTCCGGTCCGCAATGCCGTGATCGCGCTGACCGCGCATATCCTCCTTCTGGTGGTTCTGATGATGTTCTTTCGGTTAAATATTTATGCGGTTGTGCTTTCCAACCTCTTCTTTGTGTGCTTTATGAGCTTTTTAAACGGAAGGGCGATCGCAAAATACACCGGCTACCGTCAGGAGTGGGTCAAGACCTTTCTGATCCCGGCGGGCTGCTCGGCGATCATGGGCGCGGCCGCATTCTTTATTTATCACGGCCTCTACCGGCTGACGGAAAGCAACGCGGCGTCGCTGATGTCAGCGATCCTTGCGGCCGTTTTCGTCTACGGGGTTCTGATGCTGCTGTTAAAGGGGCTGACCGAAGAAGAACTGCAGCGGTTCCCGAAAGGGGAGCTGCTGATCCGGCTTGCGAAAAAAGTGCATTTATTGCGGTAAAAAGTGAATAGATCATAAGAAAAATGCAGATACTGGAAACGGGTGATGAATATGAAGTACAAAGCAGCAGGTATCTGCATTTTTGCTGCGGCGGCTCTGATCCTTCTTCTGGCGGCCGCAGTTTTGAAAACTTCTCCTGAGACGGAAACGCCGGTGCCGAAACCGGCGCCGCAGGTTCCGGTCCGGGAAGAAACCGAAAAAGAAAACATCCGGGCAGCCGCTCCGGAGCCGGATACGGAACAGGCGGTAACAAGCAGCGCGGAAGAAGAGCCGTACCTGTATATCCTGTTTGCCGAGGACGGACGCTTAAGCGTCTATCTTTCGGACGGGAAGACCGTTTATCTGGATACGGGCATTTCTGCCGAATCCCTGCCCGAAGAACGGCGCATCCAGCTGGAAAACGGGATCCGTTTCCGAACGGAGGAGGAGCTGTTTTCATTTCTTGAGAGCTATTCAAGTTAGCTGCCAGTTCAGCCAGCCGGTTTCCGATGGGTGGACGTCATGCTTGCATGAACGGCACTCATCGAAAACCGGCTGAGGGAACGCCTATTTTATGAGCAAAAATAGCTGCAAAGCAGCGGAGAGCGCGTCAGCGCGATTTTGCGAATAGGCGTGAGCTGAACTGTCTGGCAGAATTTGCAAATTCCGGATTTTTATGATAAGATAACGATAGTTTTATCAGGGTTTTCACAGGCAGAAGGGGCGGTGCGTATGAGTAAAAAACATGGGAAAAACTGGGATCTGATCGTTGCCGGGGGCGGCGCTTCGGGCATGATGGCGGCGATTGCCGCGGCGGAAAGCGGAGCGCATGTCCTTCTTCTCGAACAGAAGAACTGCCTGGGGAAGAAGCTCTCCGCTACGGGCAACGGGAGATGCAATTTCACCAATGCGGACATGGATCTGGTTCATTTTTACGGGAACCGGGAACTGGCCGGGCGTGCACTGTCCCGTTTTTCGCTGGAAGATACCCTTTCGTTTTTCCACAGGATCGGGATCCTTCCGAAGCAGAAGAACGGTTATTACTATCCGCACAGCGGACAGGCCGCTTCCGTGGTCCGCGCGCTGGAAACGGAACTGCGGCGGAAGGACGTAAGCGTCTGCACCGGTGAGGAAGTCACGGAGATCCTTCCGCTTCCTGCCGGATTCCGCGTCAATACCGGGAACAATTCTTACATAACGGCAAAGCTGCTGCTTGCTACGGGGCTGTTTGCGGCTCCGAAGCTGGGGGGCGGCGCTTCGATGGTGCGCCTGATCGAACGGCTGGGGCATCATTTTTCTGAGATCGTTCCAGCATTATGCGGATTTTGCTGCGAAGGAGCGGATTTTGCCGCGTTAGCGGGCGTCCGCACCGACGGAAGGATCACCGTTTATATCGATGGGGAAGAAGCGGCGCAGGATAGCGGCGAGCTTCAGTTTACCGATTACGGGATCTCCGGGATCCCGACGTTTCAGGTCAGCCGCACGGCTTCGCTGGCCTTAGCGGAGGGAAAACAGGTGCAGGCTTCGCTGGATTTTCTTCCGGAACTGGGCGTTTCCGGGATCTTGGAGGAGCTGCAGCTTCGGATCAGAAACTGCAAAGGCTTTGAAACAACGGAAGAAGGATGCAACGGCCTGCTTCCGGCCAAACTGCTTCCGGTTCTGATCCAAAAAGCCGGGATCTCCCGGAAAACACGGATGAAAGAGCTGTCTGATCAGGAAGCCGGACGCTTAGCGGAGACGATCTCGGATTTTACAGTGGATCTGGTGCGGGCGAGAGGCTATGAATCGGCGCAGGTCTGCGCGGGCGGTCTTGACAGCGCACAGATCGATCCGGATACGTTGGAATCCCGTCTGGTTCCGGGTCTGTTCTTTGCCGGGGAGCTTTTGAATGTGGACGGCGTCTGCGGCGGCTACAATCTGCAGTGGGCGTGGTCTTCGGGCTATCTGGCCGGGAAATCCGCGGCCGCGGAAGCGGGGAAGGGAGCCGTATGATAAAGATCAGCCAGTTAAAGCTTCCGGTCGGCCATACCGAAGAAGAACTGCGCCAGCGGATCCGAAAGAAATTGAAATTAAAGCCGGGACAGGAATTTTCGTACCGGATCCTGCGGCGTTCCATCGACGGACGGAAAAAACCGGAGATCGCCTATGTCTATACCGTCGGGGTGACGGTTCCAAACGAAAAAGCGGTATGCCGGAAGGCCGCCCATCCGTCCATAAGCCGGGTGCACGAGGAGTCGTATTCCTGTCCGAAGCCGGGCGAAATACCCCTGCAGGATCCGCCGGTCGTGATCGGGGCGGGGCCTGCAGGTCTTTTCTGCGCCTATCTTCTGACTTTGTGCGGCTTTGCGCCCATCGTTCTCGAACGGGGCGCGGCTATGGAAGAACGCACGCGCATCGTCCGTTCCTTCTGGGAAGGGGGAGCGCTGGATCCGGGAACCAACGTCCAGTTCGGAGAGGGCGGGGCGGGTACGTTTTCAGACGGCAAATTAAATTCCGCGGTCCGGGATCCGATGTTCCGGAATGCGTTCGTACTGGATACCTTCGTGAAATTCGGCGCGCCCGGACAGATCCGTTATGACGCAAAACCCCATATCGGAACGGACATCCTTTCCGATGTGATCGTTTCGATGCGCCGGTATCTGGAAGAGCGCGGCTGCCGTTTCTTTTTCCGCACGTGCGTGACGGATCTTCTGCTGGAAAACGGGGCAATAAGCGGGGTAGTGTGCGGCGATGGGAGGCAGTTTCGTTCCCGCGCCGTAGTGCTTGCGCCGGGACACAGCGCAAGGGATACCTTCCGGCGGCTGAAGGAACTGCAAATTACGATGGAAGCCAAGCCGTTTGCCGTGGGATTCCGCGTGGAGCACCCGCAGGAAATGATCGACCGGGCGCTTTACGGGAAACAGCATAAAGGGCTGCTCCCGGCGGCCGCTTATAAACTGACGTCGAATTTTCCGAACGGCCGGGGCGTCTATTCCTTCTGCATGTGTCCGGGCGGATATGTCGTGAACGCTTCGTCTGAACCGGGCGGGCTGGCCGTCAACGGCATGAGTAATTCCGCCCGGAACGGAAAGAACGCCAACAGCGCCATCATCGTATCGGCGGGGCCAAACGATTTTCCGGGGGAGGATCCGCTTGCAGGGATGCGCTTTCAGGAAGATCTCGAGCGCCGCGCCTTTGCGCTTGCCGCGGGGAAGATCCCGCAGCAGCTTTACGGAGACTACTGCCGCGGGCAGGCGTCCTTAAGTTACGGTGCGTTTTCCACCGAAACAAAAGGAGCCGCCGCGCTTACGAATTTAAGAGGACTGCTTTCTCCGGAAATGGAAGCATCCTTTCAGGCGGGAATGGCGCATTTTTCGCGGATCCTGCCGGAATTTGACCGGGAGGACGCCATTCTCTCCGGAATCGAATCGCGGACTTCGTCGCCGCTTCGGATCCTGCGGGGCGAAACGCTCGAGAGCTCCGTCCGGGGGCTGTATCCCTGCGGGGAGGGAGCCGGATATGCCGGCGGGATCCTTTCTGCGGCGATGGACGGGCTGCGCGCCGCGGAAGCGGTCATCCGAAAATACAAACCAGATTATTAGAAAGTTGAGGAAAGATCCGTGTCTGAAGAAGTAACACCGATGATGAAGCATTATCTGAAGACCAAAGAGGAATACCCGGACTGCATCCTGTTTTACCGTCTGGGAGATTTCTATGAGATGTTTTTTGAAGATGCGAAAGTCGTTTCCAAAGAGCTGGAACTGACGCTGACCGGGAAAAGCTGCGGGCTGGAAGAACGCGCCCCGATGTGCGGCGTTCCGTTCCACGCGGCGGATACCTATATCAACCGCCTTGTCGCAAAAGGCTATAAAGTCGCGATCTGCGAGCAGATGGAGGATCCGAAGCTGGCCAAAGGCATGGTAAAGCGCGAAGTCGTGCGGATCGCCACGCCCGGCACTAATATCGACATGCAGGCGCTGGACGAGGAGAAAAACAACTATATCATGTGCATCGTCTGCCTTGCGGACAAGTACGGGATTTCCATAGCCGATGTTTCCACCGGGGATTATTTTATGACCGAGGTGGACACGGAGCGGAAGCTGATCGACGAAATGAATAAATTCATGCCTTCGGAGATCGTCTGCAGCGACTCTTTTATTATGAGCGGGATCGACATTGAGGATCTAAAGCACCGGCTGAAGATCGCCATAACCGTTCTGGAAGCTTGGTATTTCGGCGACGAACTGGCAAAAGAGACGCTGCTTTCCCATTTTAAGGTACATACGCTGGAAGCGCTGGGGCTTGCGGATTACAACTGCGGCGTGATCGCGGCGGGAGCGCTGATGCGCTATCTGTATGAGACGCAGAAAAATTCGCTGGCGCACATCCTAAAGATCCAGCCTTACGCGATCGGAAAATACATGATCATCGACAGTTCTTCCCGGCGCAATCTGGAACTCGTGGAGACGCTCCGCGAAAAACAGAAGCGCGGTTCCCTGCTCTGGGTGCTCGATAAGACGAAAACCGCGATGGGAGCGCGCCTTCTGCGCTCGTATGTCGAACAGCCGCTGATCGAACGTTCCGAGATCATCAAACGGCAGGAACTGATCGAAACCCTTTACGACCAGACGATGACGAGGGAGGAACTGCGGGAATACTTAAATCCGATCTACGATCTGGAGCGCCTGATCGGGCGCATCAGCTACCAGACGGCCAACCCGCGGGATCTGATCGCGTTTTCCACTTCGCTTCAGATGCTTCCGCCGATCCAGACGCTCTTAAGCGATCTGCACGGAGCGCTGGCGGACGAGATCCGGGAGGATTTTGACTGTCTGGAAGACATCTGCGAACTTCTGGTCTCCTCGATCCAGGAGGATCCGCCCGTTTCCGTGCGGGACGGGGATATCATCAAGGACGGCTACCATGAGGAGGTGGACCGCCTGCGCAGGGCCAAGACGGAGGGCAAGAGCTGGCTCGCCGATCTGGAAGCCTCGGAACGGGAAAAGACCGGCATCCGCAATCTGCGCATCAAATACAACCGGGTATTCGGTTATTATCTGGAAGTGACCAATTCCTTTAAAAACATGGTTCCGGACTATTATGTAAGAAAACAGACGCTGACCAACGCGGAGCGCTATATCACGCCGGAACTGAAAGAAATGGAAGATACGATCTTAGGCGCGGAAGAGCGCCTGACGGGTTTGGAATACGAGCTGTTCTGCGAGATCCGAAGCCGGATCGCAGATAATATGCAGCGGATCTTAAAAACGGCGAAGGCAGTCGCAAAACTGGACGTTTTCGCCTCGCTTGCGGCAGTTGCGCAGCAGAACCGCTATACGCGGCCGAAGATCAATGAAAACGGCGTCATCGATATCAAAAACGGGCGCCATCCTGTCGTGGAACAGATGATAAACAACGATCTGTTTATCGATAACGACACGTATCTCGACAACAAAAAACAGCGGATCTCGATCATTACCGGGCCGAATATGGCGGGAAAATCCACATACATGCGCCAGACCGCGCTGATCGTTTTGATGGCGCAGATCGGCAGTTTCGTACCGGCTTCTTCCGCCGATATCGGGATCGTGGACCGGATCTTTACCCGCGTGGGCGCTTCGGACGACCTCGCCTCCGGCCAGAGCACGTTTATGGTGGAAATGAACGAAGTCGCCAACATCTTAAGGAACGCCACGGCGGACTCGCTTTTGATCCTCGATGAGATCGGGCGCGGAACCAGCACCTTCGACGGCTTAAGCATCGCCTGGGCGGTAGTCGAGCATATCAGCGATCCGAAGCTGCTCGGCGCAAAGACGCTCTTTGCCACGCATTACCACGAACTGACGGAGCTCGAAGGAAAGCTGGACAATGTCAATAATTACTGCATCGCCGTCAAGGAAAAGGGCGACGACATCGTTTTTCTGCGAAAGATCGTCAAAGGCGGCGCGGACAAGAGCTACGGGATCCAGGTTGCAAGGCTCGCCGGGCTTCCGGAAAGCGTGATCGAACGTGCAAAGGAGATCGTGGCGGAACTGAGTGAAAACGACATCACGGAAGCTGCCAGGAACCTTTCGGCGGAAAAAAAGCCGAAAAAGAAAAAAGAACGCCCAAAGGAAGAAGACATGGAGCAGCTTTCTTTATTCGACGCCTTAAACGACGATGCTGTGATCGAAGAACTGCGCAGGCTCGATATCGGAAATATGACGCCGATCGAGGCGATGAACAAACTGTATGAACTGCAGAGCAGGCTCCACAACCGCTGGCAGGGATAGCAAAGGGGAATTTTTATGCCGGATATCGTACTTTTAAATCAGGAAACCATCGACAACATCGCCGCCGGGGAAGTGGTGGAGCGGCCGTGCTCCGTCGTAAAGGAGCTGGTGGAAAACGCGATCGACGCCAAAGCGTCGGCCGTCACCGTCGAGATCAAAGAAGGCGGCATTTCGCTGATCCGCATTACGGACAACGGCTGCGGCATTCCTTACCGGGATGTCCCGACGGCTTTTTTACGCCATTCCACGAGCAAGATCCGCCGGATCGAAGACCTGCTTTCCGTCAGCTCGCTGGGGTTCCGGGGAGAGGCGCTTTCCAGTATTTCCGCCGTCGCGCGGGTGGAACTGATCACCAAAACGAAAGATGCGCTGACCGGTGCGCGTTACCGGATCGAGGGTTCGAAGGAACTCGGGATCGAGGAGATCGGCGCGCCGGACGGTTCGACGTTTCTGGTGCGTGATCTGTTTTACAACACGCCCGCCCGCAGGAAGTTTTTAAAGACGGCGCAGACGGAAGGAACGTATATCAGCGATATGGTGGAAAAACTTTCGCTTTCCCATCCGGAAGTCTCCTTTAAATATATCAATAACAACCAGACGAAGCTGCACACTTCCGGAAACGGCAGCATCAAGGATCTGATCTACCATATTTTCGGCAGGGACATCACGGCTTCCCTTCTGGAAGTCGACTATACCTGCGAATATTTTAAGATGACCGGCTATATCGGGAAACCGGTCATAACGCGCGGCAACCGCAATTACGAGAATTATTTTATCAACGGCCGCTATATCAAAAGCCAGCTGATCGCCAAAGCCATCGAGGAGGGCTACCGGAGCTTTCTGATGCAGCATCAGTATCCGTTTACCGTGCTTTATTTTGATTTTCCGAAGGAACTGCTCGATGTCAACGTCCATCCGTCGAAGATGGAACTGCGTTTCGAGCACAATCAGGAGATCTACAAAGCGCTGTATGAGGCTGTTTACGACACGCTTTCCGGAAAAGAGCTGATCCCGACCGTTCCGATCGGCGAAGAGAAACCGGAAAAGCCAAAGCACGTCTATACGGAGCCGATTCCGGAACCGTTTGAAAAGCGGCGCTTAAACGACCTCCGGGAGGCAGTCGCCAAAGACAGCCCTTACGAGCCGAAATATCCCGGCCGCCGAGACGAAAACAGGGGCTCCGGTAATTTCCAGAACCCGGCGCCGGAAACTGCTGCCATAGACGCTCCGGCGTCAGAAGCCCCGGCCGGGCTTCTCCGGGAAACCATTCATTATGGAAATTACGAAGAGCAGACGCTCGCTTCCTTCAGTCCGGAATTTTTGACGCAGGAATCGCGGAAAAAGCACCGGATCATCGGCCAGCTGTTTGCCACGTACTGGCTGGTGCAGATGGACGATAAGCTCTTTATCATCGACCAGCACGCCGCCCACGAAAAAGTCCTCTATGAGCGCACGATGGCACTTCTGGAAAAGAAAGAATTTACTTCGCAGCTTTTAAGCCCGCCGATCATCCTTTCACTGGATGCGCGGGAGGAAGAGGCGCTGAAACGCTGCAGCGGCGAGCTGGAAACGCTCGGCTACCGCGTGGAGCACTTCGGCGGAAAGGAATACGCGGTCTGCGCGGTTCCGGGCAATCTGTTCCACATGGATATGAAGGAGCTGTTCATCGAGATGCTGGACGATTTTTCCAATCTGTCGGGAAAGGAAACGCCGCAGCTGATTCTCGAGAAAGTCGCCTCCATGTCCTGCAAGGCAGCCGTGAAAGGCAGCCAGACGTTAAGCAGAGCCGAAGCCGAAAGCCTGATCGACGAACTGCTGACGCTGGAGAATCCTTACAACTGTCCGCACGGACGGCCGACGATCATCGCGATGACCAGACAGGAGATTGAAAAGAAATTTAAGAGGATCGTATCATGACAGAAAAACCTTTAGTCATTCTGGCGGGACCGACCGCCGTCGGAAAAACCGCGCTTTCCATCCGGCTGGCGAAAAAGATCGGCGGTTCGATCATATCCGCGGATTCCATGCAGATCTATCAGGGCATGGACATCGGTTCCGCCAAACCCACGCAGGCGGAAATGCAGGGGATCCGCCACTATCTGATCGACGAACTGCCCCCGACGGAAGAATTCCACATTGTCCGCTTTCAGCAGATGGCAAAAGCGGCTATGGAAGAGATCTGCCGTGAGGGGAAGATCCCGATCACCGCAGGCGGAACCGGATTTTATATTCAGGCGCTCTTATACGACATCGATTTTTCCGGGCAGGAGAGCGACGGGGAATACCGCAGGATGCTGGAACAGTTTGCCGAAGAGCACGGAAACGGCGCCTTGTACGAGAAACTGCGTCAGGTCGATCCGGCTTCCTGCCAGACTATTCATGCCAACAACAGGAAGCGCGTGATCCGCGCCCTGGAATTTTACCACATTACCGGAAAGCGGATCTCCGAGCACAACGAAGAAGAGCGGAAGCGGCGGCCGCCGTACAATTTCGCGTATTTTGTGCTGACCGAGGATCGTCAGGAGCTTTACCAAAAGATCGACCGGCGCGTGGACGATATGATGGAGCGTGGGCTTTTGGATGAAGTGCGGCGCTTAAAGGAAATGGGCTGCCGGCGGGGAATGGTGTCGATGCAGGGGCTCGGCTACAAGGAACTGCTGGATCATCTGGACGGACGGCTGACACTGGAAGAGGCCGTTTCCGCCATCAAGCGCGAAACGCGCCATTTTGCAAAGCGCCAGCTGACATGGTTCCGCCGGGAGCCGGACGCCGTCTGGCTGGACAAAGCGGCGTTTGATCACGACGAAGATGCCATATTACGGCAGATCTGCCGGATATTGGAAGAGAAAAAAATCATAAAGGAGCAGTTATGAATCCGTTATTAGAGGAACAATATAAAAGACTTGGAATTTCAAAAGAAGTGCTGGATTTCGGCGCGGCAGTCGAGGAATCGTTAAAAGAGCGTTTTGCCGGGATCGACGCCTGCGCGGAGTACAATCAGATGAAGGTGGTCGCGGCGATGCAGAAGAACCGCGTCAGCGCGGAATGTTTCCAGACCGCGACCGGCTACGGCTACAACGATCTGGGAAGGGACGTCCTCGAACGCGTCTACGCCGACTGCTTCTGCGCGGAAGATGCGCTGGTGCGCCCGCAGATCACCTGCGGCACCCACGCGCTCGCGCTGGCGCTGCTTTCCAACCTGCGGCCGGGGGACGAACTGCTTTCCCCGGTCGGGAAGCCTTACGACACGTTAGAGGAGGTCATCGGCATCCGCCCTTCGAAGGGTTCCCTTGCGGAGTACGGGATCACCTATGCACAGGCCGATCTCCTGCCGGACGGTTCGTTCGACTATGAAAGCATCGCAAAAGCGATCAATGAACGGACGAAACTGGCCACGATCCAGCGTTCCAAAGGCTACGCGCCGCGAAAGACGCTTTCCGTGGAGCGGATCGGGGAACTGATCCGATTCCTTAAGAAACAGAAACCCGACATCATCTGCATGGTGGATAACTGCTACGGGGAATTTGTCGAGACGCGCGAGCCGCTGGAGGCCGGAGCCGACCTGATCGTCGGTTCGCTGATCAAAAATCCGGGCGGGGGGCTTGCCCCGATCGGCGGCTATCTCGCCGGAAAAAAGGAATACGTGGAGAATGCGGCGTACCGCCTGACCTCGCCGGGGCTCGGAAAAGAAGTCGGAGCCTCCCTCGGGGTGATCGGATCCTTTTATCAGGGGCTTTTTTTAGCACCGACCGTCGTAAGCGGCGCGTTAAAAGGGGCGGTTTTTGCCGCGAACATCTATGAACGGCTCGGTTTTTCCGTCATTCCGGATTCCACAGAAAGCCGGCACGACATTGTTCAGGCAGTCACGTTCGGAAGCCGTGAAGCGATGACGGCCTTCTGCGAAGGGATTCAGGCGGCGGCACCGGTCGACAGCCACGTTACGCCGGAACCGTGGGCGATGCCGGGCTACGACTGCGACGTCATCATGGCGGCGGGCGCGTTTGTGCAGGGCTCTTCGATCGAGCTTTCGGCGGACGGGCCGGTCAAACCGCCGTATACCGTCTATTTTCAGGGCGGGCTGACCTGGTATCATGCCAAACTGGGGATTTTGTCATCTTTACAAAAACTTTATGAACGTAATCTTGTTAAGATAGATAAGGTATGATAAAATGAAATGAAAATCCTTTGGGAGAGTAGAAAGGATTGTATGGCAGAACATACGATAGTCAAAGAATTGCCGGAGTCGGAGCGCCCTTATGAGAAATTTTTAAACGGAGGAGCCGGGCGGCTGTCCGACGCCGAACTGCTGGCGATCATCCTAAAGACCGGCACGAAGGAACAGAATGCCTTGGAGATCGCGCGAAACATCTTGCAGAACGGACAGGGGAATCTGTTAAACCTCTACGATTTTTCCTACGAGACGCTGTTAGGGTTTCCGGGGATCGGAAAGGTCAAGGCAATTCAGTTAAAAGCCGTCGCGGAACTGTCGCGGCGGATCGCAAAGACAAACAGCGGCTATCAGGTCCGGATGAGCAGTCCGGATTCCATCGCTGATTACTACATGGAGGAGATGCGCCATGAGAAGCAGGAGATCGTCGTCTGTGCGTTTTTCGATGCGAAATGCAGGTTTCTCGGGGATATGCGCATCTCGGCGGGAAGCACCAATTTCGCTTATTTATCGCCGAAGGACGTCATGCGCAGCGCGTTAGAGAAGAACGCCGTGCAGTTTATCCTGCTCCACAATCATCCGAGCGGCGATCCGGAACCGAGCGGCGACGATATCCGCATGACGAACCAGATGAGCGAATGCGGCAGGATGTTAGACATCCGGCTTGCGGATCATATCATCATCGGGGATAACCGGTATTTCAGTTTTCAGGCAAATTCATTGATAAGAACTTAGGAAAAGGGAGAGCAGCAATGAACAACAATGTTTACGGTATTGATCTTGGCACCTGTAATTTCAAGGTTTTCTGCAAGGCGACAGGGAAGATACTGCAGGAAAAGAACACGATCGCGATCATCAACAAGGATCAGATCTATGCATACGGAGACGCGGCCTACGCCATGTACGAGAAGGCTCCGGAGAGCATCACGGTGGATTTTCCGGTGGTCAGCGGCGTGATCGCGGACTTTAATTTCCTCCAGGAATTCATCTACGAATATCTGGAATCGAAGATGAAGGGCAAAGTCGCGGGAGCCGAATTTATCGTCGCCGTACCGACCGATATCACCGATGTGGAGAAGCGTGCGTTTTTCAACCTGTTTTATAAGGGGAAATTCAAATCCAAGCGCGTGCTTTTGTGCGAGAAGCCGATCGCGGACGCCGTCGGGCTCGGGATCGACGTCAACGAACCGACCGGAGTCATGGTCGTCAACATGGGCGCGGACACCACGGAAATCTCCATTATCTCGCTGGGCGGCCTTGTTTTGAGCAACCTGATGCACTTCGGCGGCCGGCGCATGGACGAATCGATCATGGCGCATATCCGCAAGGAGTTTAATCTGGTCATCGGGCAGAAAACGGCGATGGCGCTGAAGGAAACGCTCGGCTCCGGGCTTCCGGGGCGCACCGAAACGATGGTGATCGTCGGGCGCGACGTGGTCAGCGGGCTTCCGATCGAGATGGAGATTTCCGCGGAGATCATCTATGCCGCCATTAAGTCTACGCTGGAATCGATCTGCACCTCGATCAAGATGATCTTAGAGAAGACACCGCCGGAACTGGCGCGCGACATCATCCACGCCGGAATTTACATTACCGGGGGCGGTTCGAAGATCCACAACTTAAACCAGCTGTTTGAAGAAACGACCAATATCCGTGTCAACATCTGCGATGCTCCGGAAGAGAGCGCGGTGCGCGGGCTGGTCAAGATCGTTTCCGATTCCAAATACAAACGCCTTCCGTTCAGCATGAAGAACAACATTTTGAAATAGAGGTTTGACAGGGGTTGCATGAAGACTTATCGAAATAAAAAGAAACATCTTCCAACGAAATACGTGCTTTTGATCATGACCGCCGTCTGCGTATCCGCGATCTTTCTAAGCCTTACCCTAAACCTGTCCGGAGGTCCGCTCAATTCGATCGCCGGATATGTGTTTGTCCCGATGCAGAAAGGGATCAACGATGCGGGCATCTGGCTTTCCGATAAGGCCAACGATTTTCAGACGCTGGGCGAAGTGCTCGAGGAGAACAAAAAGCTGCAGGCGCGGGTGGACGAACTGACGGCGAAGCTGACGGAAACCAAGCTGGAGCGCTACGAACTGGACACCTACCGGGAACTTCTGGCGCTCGATGAGAAATATGCCGATTATGAGAAGATCACCGCCAACGTGATCGCCAAGGACAGCGGCAACTGGTTTTCCACGTTTACGATCGACCGCGGGAGCCGGGACGGGATTCAAAAGGGTATGAACGTGATCGCCGGAAGCGGCTTAGTCGGGATCGTGACAGACGTGGGACCGAATTACGCCAAGGTGCGCAGCATCATCAACGACACCAGCAACGTCAGCGCGATGGTCGCCAATACGCAGGATAATCTAAACGTCAGCGGGAACCTTTTGACGATGAACCGCAGCGGCGTCATTACGTTTTCCGAATTAAAGGATAAGGAAGATCAGGTAAAGGTCGGAGATGAGATCGTTACGTCCTATGTTTCCGACCAGTACCAGCAGGGAATCCTGATCGGCTACATTACCAGTATCGAGAATAATTCCAACAATCTGACAAAATCCGGAACCATCACCCCGGTTGTCGATTTTGAGCATCTTCAGGTGGTGCTTGTCATCACGGATCTGAAAGAAACCGGCGAAGAGGATCTGGAAAGCAAAGATGCTTCGGAAACCGCATCACAGCAATAGGAGAGTAAGATGCTTCGGAAAATCTGCCTGTTTTTCATCATTACAATCTGTTTTTTACTCCAGACGACCGTTTTTCAGGCGCTTTCCCTCGCGGAGATCGCGCCGAACCTTCTGATCATCGCCGTTTCTTCCTTCGGATTTATGCGCGGAAAAAAAGAAGGCATGTTTGTTGGCTTTTTTTGCGGTCTGCTTATAGACATTTTTTTTGGTTTTTATCTCGGAGTATATGCTTTAATCTATATGTATATCGGATATATCAACGGAATCTTCCAGAAAAGGTTCTATCCGGACGACATGAAACTGCCGATGCTTTTAATCGGGGCAAGCGATATTATCAGCAATCTTGTCGTTTATTTTTTCCTGTTTCTGTTCCGGAGCCGGTTCCGCTTCTGGGATTACCTCAGGACGATCATTCTGCCGGAATTTGTCTATACGATGGTAATCACCATCTTTTTGTACTTTATCCTGCTGAAGGTCAATCAGGCGCTGGAAGCACACGAAAAAAGGAGAGCGAAGAAATTTGATGTATGATATCAAAGATTTCCTGAAAAAATTTTTTAGTTCCCGCTTGTTTGTACTCTCGGTCGTCATGCTTCTGATGTTTGCGGTCGTGCTGGTGCGGATCTTTTCCCTCCAGATCGTAAACGGCGCGGACTATCAGAAGAATTTTACCATGAAGATCAAGCGGTCGCTGACGATCGACGCGGCAAGGGGCAATATCTACGACCGGAACGGCAATCTGCTCGCCTACAACGAGCTGGCTTACTCCGTCGTTTTGTATGACAGCGGGGTGTATTCCAACCAGAAGGAGCGCAATCGTTTGTTGAATGCGGAACTGGCCGAGATCATCGGCGTGATCGAGAAAAACGGGGGTACGATCTGCAACAATTTCAAGATCGACCTCACCGAGGACGGTACTTACAGTTTCAACGTTTCGGGGACAAGCCTAAAGCGCTTTTTAGCGGACGTATTCGGCAAGACCTCCTACGATAAACTGGAATACAATACGGCTTTTCACTTTGACGAGGCCAATGCAACGGCGGAACAGGTCATGGATTATCTGATGCACGACGACTATAAATTCGGCGTAAACATCGATCCGTCCAAAGATCCCGAAGCCGCCGAATATCCGCAGCAGACGGCGTATGAGATCGTCGTGCTGCGCTATGCGATGGAAGAGAACCGCTATAAGCGCTACGAATCGACGCTTGTCGCGCAGGACGTGTCGGATGCCGTGATCGCATATATGAATGAACATTCGGATACCCTGACCGGAATTACGATCGAAGAGGATACCATCCGCAAATACAATTACAGCGAGTATTTTGCGTCGATCATCGGCTATACGGGCAAGATTTCCAGCGAAGAATACAAGCGCCTGTCCGAAACGGACGACAGTTACACGGAAAACGACATCATCGGCCGGGCCGGCTTAGAACAGTATTACGAAAGCGATCTGCGCGGAAAGAACGGGGAACGGGATGTTTATGTCAACAACGTCGGGAAGATCACCGAAGTGATCAGCAGCCAGGATCCGACGGCGGGAAGCGACCTGTATCTGACGCTGGATGCCGAACTGCAGAAAGCGGTTTATCTGCTTCTGGAACAGGAGATCGCCGGAATCATTTATTCCAACATCCGTTCCGGGGATATTTCCATCAGCGACGTTTACTTTGCGCTGATCAATAATAATGTCATTGACATCACGCATTTTAACAAAGACGGCGCTTCCGCGTCGGAACAGGAGGTCTATCAGGCGTTTTCCGTCCGTCAGGCGGCGGCGATCGATACGGTATCCGGGCAGCTTCGCGCGGCGTCCCCGCTTCCAAACAGCCAGATGCCGGAGGACATGCTCGATTATTTTACCTGTGTCATGGACGTTCTGCGCGACAGCGGGATCCTTGTTTCCGACCGGATCGATACCAATGACGAGACCTACCTCCGGTGGCGGGCGAATGCCATCAGCCCGGAGGAATACTTAAAATACTGTATTTCCCAGAAATGGATCGATATTGCCGCGCTTGCCGTAGATGAAGAATACGCCGATTCCGCCGAGATCTACGACGCGCTGTGCAGCACGGTTTTGGAAAAACTGGCTTCGGACAAGGCTTTTTCCAAGGTCATCTACAAATATATGGTAAGCTCGGGCGAGATCAGCGGCAGGCAGCTCTGCCTGATCTTATTCGACCAGGGCGCGCTGGATTATGACGACAACGTGGTAGGCGGACTTCAAAACGGCACGATCAGTCCGTATAATTTTCTGCTGGATAAGATCAACAATATCGAGATCACGCCGGCGCAGCTGGCGCTCGATCCGTGTACCGGCTCCTGCATCATCACCGATGCAAAGACCGGGGAGATCCGTGCGCTGGTCAGCTATCCGGGATACGACAACAACCGGCTGGCCAACGGCGTGGACGCTAAATATTACAACAGTTTGAACGAAGATCTGTCGAATCCGCAGTACAATTATGCGACGCAGGAGCGCACGGCGCCGGGATCCACGTTTAAGATGGTGACTTCGACGGCGGGGCTTGCGGAAGGGATCTTTTCGACGACATCGGAGATCGACTGCACCGGCGTTTTCCATGAGGTCAGCAACGAACCGAAGTGCTGGGTCTATCCGGGCAGCCACGGCCTCTTAAACGTTTCCGAGGCGATCCGGGATTCCTGCAACGTGTTTTTTTATACGACCGGCTATAATTTAAGCTGCAAAGACAGCGGCACATACAACGATCCGGCAGGGATCTCCTATATCCAGAAATACGCTTCGATCTACGGATTAAACGAGAAGAGCGGTCTGGAGATCGAAGAAAATACGCCGAAGATCGCGGACGAGTTCCCGGTCATGGCGGCGATCGGACAGAGCAATAACAACTACACCACGGCCTCCCTGTCGCGCTATGTGACGGCAGTTGCGACCGGAAAACTCTATCATTACCAGTTAATGGGAAAGATCGTCAATGCCGAAGGCGAAGCGGTGAAAAGCTACGAAGCGGACTATTCCGACATCACGCCGACGCTTTCGTCGGATCAGTGGAGCGCGATCCACTCCGGGATGCGCATGATGTGCGAAGGCCAGGCCGTCTTCCAGAATTTCCCGGTTGCGGTAGCCGGAAAGACCGGTACGGCGCAGCAGGTGGAAACGCGCCCGAACCATGCCTTATTTGTCGGATATGCGCCGTATGAGAATCCGGAGATCACGATCACGACGCGCATCGCCTACGGGTATGCGTCGAGCAATGCGACCGCGGTGTCGAAAAACATTCTTTCCTATTACTTCGGGCAGCAGACGTTAGACGAGCTTCTTTCGCTGCACGCAGAGGGCGTAAACGGTTCGGCGGAAAATTCTTTCGCGGATTAGGAGGAACTATGGCGTTACCAGTTGTCATGAAAAGCGGAAAAAATTATTTAACGCTCGTTCTCGATGAAGAGCTTCCGTTTGCGGAGCTTTTACAGGAGATCGTGGCGAAATTCCGGGAGTCCGAGAAATTTTTCGGGACGGAGCCGATCGCGATCGCCTTCGAAGGAAGGAAACTTTCGGAAACGGAGAACCTTCAGATCATGGATGCGATCGACTGCTATACCAATGTCCGGATCGCGGTGCTCATCGAACAGGATAAGCTGATGGAATACGCCGCAGATGCGGAGATCAGGAAGAGCCTTTATCCGGAAGAGATGGAGCTCGACCAGATTTCCGAAGAAGCGGTCTGCACGTTCATTCCGCGTGATGTCCGGGCGGGAGAGGAGATCGTTTCCCTGAATACGGTGGTTGTTTTCGGTGATGTCGAGAAAGGGGCGTCCGTCCGTTCCGCGGAGCATGTCATTGTGCTGGGCGCACTGTTCGGAGAGGCCGCGGTCGGAACGGAAGGAAATACCGACAGCAGGATCTTTGCCCTGCAGTTTGCGCCGGAGGATTACCGGATCGCGGATCTGGCCGGCGACCCGATCAAAAAGAAGGGGCTTTTTCAGAAAGATTTGAACAGGCGGCGTTTCCGCGAGCCGAAAACCGCGGCAATCGTAAACGGCGTCCTTCAAATAGATACCTATACATAATTCAATATTACAGGAGGTTTTGTTTTCATGGGTGAAGCGATCGTTTTCACTTCAGGAAAAGGCGGTGTCGGCAAGACAACAGCAATTGCCAACATCGGAACGGGACTTTCACTGTTAGAGAAAAAAGTCGTCATGCTCGATACGGACATGGGGCTTCGGAATCTGGATGTTGTTATGGGACTCGAAGACCGCATTACTTACAATCTTGTGGATCTTCTCGAAAACAAATGCCGGCTGAATCAGGCGCTGATCCGCGATAAGCGGTATCCGAACCTTTATATGATCCCGGCCGCGCTGCACTGCAGGAGGATCAAGGAATACGAAGAAAAACTAAAGACTCTGACCGCACAATTGAAAAAAGAATTTGATTTCTGCCTGATCGACAGTCCGGCCGGGATCGACGACGGTTTCCATTTTGCCGTATCCGCCGCCGACCGCGCCATCCTCGTTACGACGCCGCACATTTCCGCGGTGCGCGATGCGGGAAGGGTGATCTATCTGCTGGAAGGAAGGCATTTCCACAACATCGGGCTTCTGATCAATGAGGCAAACGAACGGATGATCAAAAAGCACAACATGCTTTCCCGCGAGGACATCGAAGAGGTGCTCGGCATGGAGAGCCTCGGCTGCATTCCGGCGGACGAGAAGGTCATCATCAGCCAGAACAAGGGGATTCCGGTCGTTTCGATCAAATCCCGCGCAGGAAAATCGTTCCTTGCGGCCGCAAAGGAGATCGCGACAGAGCGCATCGTTCCGGAAGGAATGGAAAGCGGGCAGGAGGAGCAGGAAAGAAAGCGGGGGCTCTTCCGCAGAAAGGAATACAATTATGAGGTCTAGAAGAGAGTTATCCAATTCCATTGCAAAAGAACGGTTGAAATTAATGATCGAAACGGAGCCGGTGGAATGCACGCCGGATACCATGGCGCGGATGAAAGGGGAGATCTCGGAGATCGTCAGCCGTTATTTTGAGATCAATCCGGAGAAATACGAGATCAAGGTGATCTTGAAGCAGAATAAGAAAAGAGTTTAATATGTTAAAACAGTATCAACTAAAGAACTATCATTTCCAGTTAATCATATATTTATCCGCTCTGACGGTCATCGGCATTCTGGTGATCGGAAGCGCCGAAAAGTCCGTGCAGAGCAAGCAGATATTGGGATTTGTCCTGGGACTGGTCATCATGGTGGCCATTTCCCTTATGGACTATTCCTTTATTCTGCGTTTTTCCTGGATCTATTACGTTCTCATGCTCGGATTTTTAGTGCTGGTCCAGGTGGCGGGCGACACCAGCGGCGGCGCGCAGCGGTGGCTGGAATTCCACGGGTTCCGTTTCCAGCCTTCCGAGCTTGCAAAGATCGTACTCATTCTCTTTTTTTCCTATTACTTCACGAAGCATCAGGAAAAAGTCAGCACGGCGAAGATCCTTCTGCTTTCGTTCGCGCTTGCCGGGATTCCGCTGGTGCTGATCGTCACGCAGCCGGATCTGTCCACGACCATTGTTACGGCATTTATTTTTGTTGTCCTCTTGTTTATTAGCGGATTAAGTTATAAAATAGTAGTGACGGTTCTCGCGGTCACGCTTCCGACGGCGATCGTGGGATTCAGCTATCTGCTGCGCCATGCGGAGGAGATCATCGATTCCGGCTCGAGTCTGGCTTATCAGATGCTGCGCATCATGTCGTGGCTGGATCCGGAGAATCCGAAATACGCGGAACGGGCGGCGCAGCAGCAGAATTCGATCATGGCGATCGGTTCGGGCCAGCTGTGGGGGAAAGGGCTGAATAATTCGGCAGTCACTTCGATGAAGAACGCGAATTACATCATCGAACCGCAGACGGACTTTATCTTTGCCGTGGCAGGAGAGGAACTCGGCTTTGTCGGTTCCCTTACGATCATCATCCTGCTTCTTTTGATCGTGCTGGAATGCATCCTGATCGGAAGGAAGGCAAAGGATCTCTCCGGACGCCTGATCTGCTGCGGAATGGCGACGCTGGTGGGATTCCAGAGTTTCGTCAATATCTGCGTCACAACGGGGCTGATGCCGAATACCGGCGTTCCGTTACCATTTGTAAGCTATGGGCTGACGTCGTTGATCTCTTTATATATCGGCATGGGATTTGTACTGAATGTTGGCTTGCAGCCGAAAAAATACATCAGGGGGATCTATCTATGAATATTGGACTTGTAGCGCATGATTCCAAGAAGAAACTTATGCAGAATTTCTGCATTGCTTACAGGGGGATTCTCTGTAAGAACGACCTTTTTGCCACCGGCACGACCGGAAGGCTGATCGAAGAAGTCGCCAATCTGTCCGTCCACAAATATCTGGCGGGCCATCTGGGCGGCTCGCAGCAGCTCGGGGCGCAGATCGAGCACAACGAGATCGATCTCGTTATTTTCCTGCGCGATCCGTTGAAACCAAAGTCGCACGAACCGGATGTCAACATCATCGTGCGCCTGTGTGATGAACATAACATTCCGCTTGCAACGAATCTTGCAACCGCGGAATTACTGATAAAGTCATTGGATAGAGGAGATCTGGACTGGCGTGATATGTACAAATAACAAATCAAACAACCGAATGAGGCTGCTTTGCGCCGTCTGCGGTGCGGCTCTTCTGCTGGGCGGCTGCGGATCGGCAGAAAAAGAAGTGATCGAACAGCCTTACCGGGTTTATTCGTCTGCGGTCAGCAGCTTTCCGGAGCTGGAGGGAAGCAGTACCGCGGAGGGGGATTTTTTTGCGAAAAATCTGTGCGTGACAGAAGATATCGATTTCGGCGAGGATCAGCTCCAGTATACCGGGATTGCGGAAGGAGCGGGCGTCTTTAATCTGGATACGAAGGAAGTGACCTACAGCCAGAATCACTTCGGGCGCCTTTATCCGGCAAGTACGACCAAGATCCTGACGGCTTATATCATTCTGCAGGATGCCGATCTGGATGATACGACTACGGTAAGCGAAACCATCCGTTCTTTAGATCCGGCTTCTTCCGTGTGCGGGCTCCGGGTCGGGGATACGATCAGCATCCGCGATCTTTTGTACGGTCTGATGCTCGTTTCCGGAAACGATGCCGCGGTTGCGCTTGCGGAATATTATTCCGGCAGCGTAGAAGCGTTTGCGGAGGTCATGAACCGGGAAGCGTTAAAGCTCGGCGCGAGCCAGAGCCATTTCGTGAATCCGCACGGGCTTCCGGACGACAACCACTATACGACGGTATACGACATGTATCTGCTGTTTTCCGCCGCCGTGCAGCTGGACGATTTTGTCACGGTGATCGGAACCCAGCAGTGGGACGCGTCTTATACGAATGCCGACGGCGATCCCGTTTCGCAGACATGGTGGAATACCAACCAGTATCTGGCCGGGAAGCGCCCGGTGCCGGAAAACATCACGGTGATCGGCGGCAAAACCGGAACGACGTTCGAGGCCGGCTACTGTCTGTGCCTGTATTCCTTAAACGCCAGAAACGAGCGGATCATCAGCATCGTCCTGAAAGCGGACGGACGTTCGGATCTGTATCTGATGACGGAACAGATTTTAAACGGCTTTGCGAATTAAGGATTGTATTTTCCGTGCATGTATACTATAATTATTTTATTGATATCGCGGATCCGGATTTGCGGGCGGGTTCGGAAGATTTTTTACAATTATTGATCCAGGAGGAGAAGGCCATGATTGAAATCATATGCGGCGAAAAAGGAAAGGGCAAAACAAAAGAACTGTTGACAAAGGTAAACGCTTCTGTCAAGACTGCGACGGGGAACGTCGTATATCTGGATAAGAGCCAGAAACATATGTATGAGCTGAGCAACAGGGTACGGCTGATCAATGTGATGGATTATCCGATTACCAACTGTGAGGAGTTTTTAGGTTTCATTTGCGGCATTGTTTCACAGGACAATGATCTGGAAGAGATGTATCTGGACAGTTTTCTGACGATCGCAACGATCTCGGAGGAAGCGGATATCGTAAACGCGATCGAGAAGCTGGATGTCATCAGTGAGAAATATAAAGTACGCTTCATCTTAAGCGTATCCAGGAACAAAGAGGATCTGCCGGAATGCGCGAAGGCGAAAGTCGTGATCTCTTTGTAATACCGTAATACATTACATAGCGGACGGGTGCTGGTGACAGCACCCGTTTTTGTCTGAAAAGGAGCCTGGTACTGTCCCGCGAACGAAGTGAGCGGATGACAGTACCGGCATCCGACAGTCTGAGTCAGATCGAAAAACTTACGTTTATAGAGGAGGGTTTCTTATGGCGGCATTTGACAGAGTATTATCGGGGATCCCGGAGATGGACCGGGCGCTGGACCATATCCGGCTCGGCGACAATGTTGTATGGCGTGTGGCGGATCTAAAGGAGCTGCAGCCGTTTCTGATCCCCTATGTCCGGCAGGCGGTTGCGGATCGCCGCAACGTGATCTATTTCCGGTTTGCGTCCCATGAACCGCTGGTGCCAAAGCAGGAAGGGGTTAAGATCGTGCCGGTGGAGCTTTCCCACCGCTTTGAAAATTTCACGGTGGAGATCCACAACGTGATCGAACGCGAAGGAGAGGAGGCGTTCTACGTCTTTGACTGTCTCTCTGAACTGCAGACGGCGTGGGCGACGGATCTGATGATGGGGAATTTTTTCCGGGTTACCTGTCCGTACTTATTCCGGCTCAACACAGTCGCTTTTTTCCCGCTGATCCGCGGCAAACATTCGTTTAAGACCATTGCGCGCATCCGCGACACCACGCAGCTGTTTTTGGACGTCTACTCCGACGCCGGAGATATCTATGTGCGCCCGTTAAAGGTCTGGAACCGCTACTCGGAAACGATGTTCCTCCCGCACCGGTACGAACCGGAGAGCGGGCGTTTCTTCCCGCTGACCGAAGGGATCCAGGTCAGCAGCTTCTACCGGCTCTTAAACGGGGATCAGTCGATGGGCGACGAGGAAAATATGGACAGCTGGGACCGGTTCTTTTCTATGGCGGAACAGATGTACCGGCAGGGAATGGACGTTTCGCAGGCGTGCGACCGGATCTGCGACATCATGATGAGCCGCGATTCCAAGATGCGCCGGATGATCAAGGAGAATTTCACGCCGGAAGACTATTTCCAGATCCGCAGCCGCATGGTCGGAACCGGAATGATCGGCGGGAAAGCCTGCGGGATGCTGCTTGCCAGAAAACTCATCGAAAATAAACGGCCGGATCTGTTCCGGCAGCTCGAGCCGCACGATTCGTTCTATATCGGCTCCGACGTGTTTTATTCGTATATCGTACACAATAATTTCTGGGAGCTGCGCATCCGCCAGCGGAAGCCGGAGGAGTATTTCAGCCTTGCCCCGGACTTCGCGGACTGCCTCAGAAAGGGAAAATTCACCGATACGCAGCGGGAGCAGTTCTGCCGCATTCTGGATTATTACGGGCAGTCGCCGGTCATCGTGCGCTCCAGCAGCATTTTGGAGGACGGGTTCGGAAATGCGTTTGCGGGCAAATACGATTCCGTTTTCTGCGCCAACAACGGCACGATGGAAGAGCGGCTGGAGGAATTTGAAGAGGCGGTGCGCACGGTCTATGCCAGCACCATGAGCGCTTCCGCATTGGATTACCGTTTGCGCCGCGGTCTGGAAGAGCGCGACGAACAGATGGCGCTTCTCGTGCAGCGCGTATCCGGCTCCCGTTATGAGAGTTTCTTTATGCCGGCGGCCGCGGGCGTCGGGTATTCCTACAGCCCGTACCGCTTCCTTGAATCCATCGATCCCGGCGCGGGAATGCTGCGCCTTGTGATGGGGCTCGGAACCGGCGCGGTCGACCGTGCGCAGGGCTCTTATCCGCGCCTTGTCAGCCTCGATAAGCCGGCCGCGACAGCCGCCGTGACTTCCGCGCAGAAGCACCAGTTTTCCCAGCGGAAAGCGGATGTGATCAATATGGTTTCCGGGAAGCACGAAAGCCGGGAACTCGATGAACTGGAAAGCCAGCTTCCGCCGCACTTAAAAGCCGCGCTTTTGGAGCATGACCACGATACGGAGCGTATTTTCCGCAACCGCGGGCAGTACCGCAATATCCTTTTCATTTCCTGTGAAGGGCTGGTGAAAAACGAGCCGCTGATGCGCGCCATGAAGGAGATCCTCGCGCTGATCCAGGAAGCGTACCAGAATCCGGTGGATATTGAGTACACGATCAATCTCTCCGTCAGCGGGGATTATGTGATCAATCTGCTGCAATGCCGCCCGCTTCAGGTCGCAAAAGACACCAAGAAGATCACCGTTCCGGACAATCTGCCCGAAGAACGGATTTTCCTCGAATGCCGGAAGGCTTCCATGGGGCTTTCACGGGCGGAGCGCCTCGATTATATCGTACTGGCGGACGCCGTATCCTATTACCGCATGGAATATAACGCCAAGCACCGCGTCGCGCGCGCACTCGGCGCGATCAACTGGCATTTCCGCAATCAGGGGAAAAACCTGATGCTTCTGGTGCCGGGGCGTGTCGGGACGTCGTCGCCGGAACTCGGCGTGCCGACTGTTTTTGCCGATATCAGCGAATTTTCCGTGATCTGCGAAGTCGCGGAAACGCGCGCCGGATACCAGCCGGAGCTTTCCTACGGGAGCCATATCTTTCAGGATCTCGTGGAGGCGGATATCCTCTACTGCGCCGTGTTCGACAATGAAAAGACTGTTCATTTCCGCCCGGAACTGTTAAAGGAACTGCCGAATCTCCTTCCGGAGATCGTTCCGCAGGAAGCGGAGCTGGCGTCCGTCCTCGGCGTTTATGATGTCTCGCAGAGGGGATGCATGATCTATCATGATATGGAGAAGCAGCATCTGCTGTGCGCGGTGCAGGAATAAGGAAAGGATGTTATCAATCAAAAATGCACCTTATGATGATATATTGTTGATATTGTGGGGATTTCGCTCTCCCAACCAACGGTTGAGTGTGATCATTCTACCTGCAGTTCGTGTACAAAAACAGAGAAAGCTTGTAGAATACAGCATAAAAGGAGCGGTATATGCTGGGAAAATAATTATTTGAAACAAAAAAGTAAAACAGGCTTACGGAGGTAATACAATGATTTCCTTGAGATGTATGGAAGATACAATGGAAGATTATACGGCAATGCGTAATTGGTTTTTGGAACCGGAACTTAAAGAGTGGGTATGGTGCGATGAGAAAGGGGAACCGCCTGTTCCTCTGGAGCGGATTATTGATAAATACGGTTCCAGAATTAAGAATCCAACTGATGTATTTCCGTATTTCATTTTAAGAGATGGGAAACCGATTGGCTTTATACAATATTATTTACACAATGAAACAACAATCGGTCTGGATATGTGGATCGGCGTTTTAAAAGAAAGAAATAAGGGTTATGGCACCGAAGCGTTAAAGCAGATGGTACAGTTAATTCATCAAAAACATCCCCATGTGAAGGAGTTATTTATGGATCCGGAACCGCAAAATAAACGTGCTGTAAGATGTTACCAGAAAGCAGGATTTCAATATTCTGGTGAAATCATAGATGACGATGGTGATAAATGCCTGTTGCTGAAAATATGTTTTAAGGATTGAAGTGCATAAATTCTGGTTAATAGAACGGAAAAACTGTTTTGGAGGCATATTGTAATGAATCAAATTGATACAGGAAAGTTTATTGCCGGCTGCAGAAAAGAAAAAGGATTGACGCAGGCTCAATTGGCGGAAAAATTAAACATTACCGACAGAGCTGTTTCTAAATGGGAAACAGGAAAATGTATGCCCGATTCATCTATCATGCTGGAACTTTGCAATATTTTAGGCATTACGGTCAATGAACTATTAAGCGGAGAGCGGATAGAAGGGAATCATTATGAAGAAAAAGCCAATGAAAACCTCATCGAATTAAAAAGAAAAGATGAGAATAATATGAACAGAAATGCCATAATAGCAACAATATACACAATCGTTATGGTCATTGGTATTATGGTATGTTGTATATGTGATATTGCTATTTCGGGAGCCCTGACATGGTCGCTTATTGTACTTAGCTCTGTTCTGGTTGCATGGAGCATATCTTTTCCGGTTATATTGTTGGGAAAGAAAGGGGTATTGACAGCGATGATTGCTATTAGTATTCTGATTGTACCATTTATGTACATATTAAGTATTTTGATAAAAGTCAATGAGGTATTCCGCATTGGTGCGATCATGTCGATGATTTCACTTGTATTTTTGTGGATCATTTATATGATATATCATCGACTGAGAGAACGAAAACTATTGGCGACCGGCATTACGTTTTTATTTGCAATCCCGTTTACATTTTTGATAAATACTACATTGTCAAAAATGATTGGAGAGCCTGTAGTTGATGTCTGGGATATATTATCGGTATTTATTCTGTTTATTATAGCAGCTGCTTTCATCATTGGAGATTATGCATGGAAAAAGGTTACTAGTCGGTAAGCTCTTTGTTGCTTCAAATGATTAGGTTTGCTACTGATCAGTTTCTTTATCAGCATCTTCTAACAATGATGGTTCAATGAGGGCAACCAGAGTTTTAGGAAGACACTTGTTGGTGATATTTATATTTTGGCTTTTGTAAGTAAGCTGTGTGTATAAAGTGCTGCCAATCGGCTTTTTGAATATGGCAAATATTTTACCCGGAGGCTTCGGAACAATAGAACGGATATCTTCGCTTAATACACTATTTGGAATATAGCAGCCTCCTTTTTCAATCAGACCGAGACAAGCAGTAGTAGTGCCGGTAACCTTTTCGGTATAAAGCTCTAAGTGGGAGCCGATATAGCTGCCAATCATTCTTGCTCTAGTATCAATATGCATAATTGTACTAAGCACTTTTAATTTTAGTTCCGTTGTATGGTTGTTTTTGAACGAAAAATCACGCTCACTTAATCGTTTGTTTAATGCATAACGATAGAAGTCATTAGCAGTTAATCCTTTTCTAAGGGTTACACCTGTAAAATGTAAAAAATGATAGGAACGGAATTTTACCTCTGTAAAGCTTGAGAGGTTGTTTTCATCACGGTATACGAAAACAACTTGTTTTCCATCCAAGAATTTTTTATATGTATCAGCACAATTGCTGATAATGCGGATTGCTTCTGATTTGTTCATCTTATTAATCCTTATGTGAAAGTATTTTGACAAATTTAAAAGGAAGGTTCTTCTGTCGCAACAGATGACACCTTCCTTTCGTGACTGATTTTTCTGTTGTCCGCCAACTGATCGGCACCCGAAGTCCGATAAGCAATGCTGGTTTTTCCGTTGCCAGCCAACTGTCCGGCACCCGAAGTCCGGAAAGAATTTCGGATTTTATGTGTCAGTCCACATGACAAGCGTATAGCCTATCTACTAACTATAGTATACACAGATAACACGAAATATGCAATGGTTTTATGAAAAAAAGCAGAATCCTGTGTTATAATTGGCATCAGGAAATTCAAGCCAGACTTACTCAGACGAGTGATGTAGAAGAACTAGATTGACGAGGTGCATTTTTTGCACTAAAAATCGTCCGGCTCGATCTTTCGATCCTTGTAGTAATATTCCATATCCCGTTCATTGATTTCCCGCAGGATTCTGGCTGGGTTTCCGACGGCGATGCTGTTTGCGGGGATGTCTTTCGTTACTACAGCTCCTGCGCCTATGACGCTGTTTTCGCCGATCGTGACACCGGGACAGATCGTTACATTTTCACCGATCCACACATTATCACCGATCGTCACATGATCGGTATACATAAGGCCTCTTAAGTCCGGACGGATGGGATGCCCCACAGTAGCGATCGTGACAGCCGGTCCGAACATCACATTTTTACCGACAGTGATGAGGCCGTCATCCACAAAATTACAGTTGAAATTTACATAGGTTCCCTCGCCTAAGGTGATGTGCTTCCCATAGCAGAAGTAGACAGGCGGTTCGATCCAGACTGTGCCGCTGTTTTCATTCAACATCTCCCTTTGAATACGAAACCGCTCCTCCAATGTATCCGGTGTGGTGGCGTTAAAGGCGATCATAAGCCGCTTTGCCTGATTTCGTTCTTCCGGCAGCCCTTCGCACATATCGGTGAAGAGTCTGCCTGACATAATCCGTTCGTGCATGTTCATCGTGTTCCCTCCTAGTATTTTACTCGTTTTTTTACAGAATCATAAGTGATACCCAGCCGGCATATGCCGGCATGTCAAATCATTTTGCATCTTCTTTTACCGTCAGGTTTTTTACCCATTTGTATTTTTTATAATGCCTGTACACAGCGGGCAGCTTGATCATTTCATCCAGATTGACGATCAGATATACCGCAGGCACAGGCAATTTCAGGACAAAGGCCGCAAGCATTCCCATCGGAACGGTAACACACCACATCGTCACCGTGTCGCAGAGGAAACCGAATCCGACGTCTCCGCCCGCGCAGAAAATACCTCCTATCGTCGTGCTGTTGACGGATTTTCCGACCATGTAGCAGGAGCACATGACCAGCATCCATTTCAGATAATGGTCCGCTGCCGCGCTTAGATCGGTCACAGCAAAAATCAGAGGGCAGAGCGCCAGCAGTACGCCTCCCGACGCAGCGCCGCATAGGACAGACAGCCTGCAGAGTCTGCCGCCGTATTCTTTGGCCTGATCAAGACGCCCCGCACCAAGCTCGTTTCCGACAATGATCCCGGCGCCGCTTCCCAGGCCGAGGCAGAAACAGGCAGCAAGATTTTTTACAATGCCGGAGATGGAGTTTGCCGCCACAGCGTCCGAACCAAGATGACCTATGATCACGGAGTACATGCTAAATCCCACGCCCCAGACGATCTCATTACCCAGAACCGGCGTCGTGTACTTCCAAAAATCATCACGGAGCCGCGTATCGTCATGCAGCAGAAAAGTGAATTTCAGTTTCACACGATCCTTTTTTGACGTTTCAAAAATGCATCATAAGGTTTCCAGCGCCCGCGCGATCACAGTGGCAAGCGCCGCTCCCGCGATTCCCAATCCCGGAACTCCCGGCAATCCGAAAATGAGGAGCGCATTCAGCGCAATATTGACGATCACACCGGCGGAGCTGATCAGGCTCGCCTTTGCCGCCCTTTTCGTATTCTTCAGAATACAGAGATAGATCTGCGAGATGCCTGTCAGAATGAATGACCATGATACCGTACGCAGATACGTTGCTCCGCCTTCGATCAGAGCCGCCTCGTTTGTGAAAATACGCATCAGCAAACCGGGGATACAAAGCCCGGCAGCAAAAAACAGGATCGAGACAGCGACGGTTATTTTCATCACATACGCGAATATCCGTTCCACAGCCGCTATATCCTTTTTCCCCCAATACTGCGCCGCAAAAACAGACATGCCGATCGTCATCGCAGCCAGAATGAGATTTTCCACAAACGCCACCTGACCGGCCAGCGATACCGCCGAAAGAGCGTCCTGCGTCAGCTTTCCCAGCATCAGCGCGTCGGAGGCGCTGACCAGAGCGAGCATGAACTGCTGAAAGGCGATCGGAAGCACAATGGTCAGCAGCCTCGTCAGAAAATCATCCGAAGATGGTTTGTTTTCTTTTTTTCCGAAATGATATTTCATGAAAACCTTTCAACCTCTTAAAGTGAATGGAAAACCGGCTGCATCTTTTCATAGGTACAGAAGCTTTGGAAGCCGAGCTCGCGCAGCAGGTTTTTCGCCTCCCTGATGTATGTTCCAAGATGAGCCGGTGCGTGGCTGTCGCTACCGATCGTAAGGATGCTGCCGCCCAGATCTTTATATAAACGCAGAATTTCTACTGACGGCATGGGTTCCGCAAGGCCGTAACGGTGGAACGAGGTATTCAGCTCGATGCCTTTGCCGTCGGCGATCACGGTTTTCAAAATCTCCGTAATGAGAGGGCGTACTTTCTCAAAAGGATAGATACCGGCCTTGTCATAACGCTTGATGAGATCCAGATGCCCCAGAACACTATAATTTTTGTAGGCTTTTACAACCTCCAGCATTTCCTCATAGTAGCGCTCATTGTACTCCTGCTGGGTGCGCCCCTGCTGGAAATCCTGCGTCCAGAACTCTTTATCCTCCACCTGATGGATGGACAGAATGATGAAATCGAACGGATAGCGGTGGAAGAGCGCCTCATATTGCGGGATGGTATGCGTCTGAACCCCGAATTCCAGACCGAGTTTTATTGTGATGGCATCCTTGTATTTTGCTTGAAGTTCCGCGATCTGCGCCGCATACCGCGGATAATCCACATTGGCGAACGGCTCGCCGTTACGGCAGCGGATCGCCTCGCCGCTGTCCCAATCCACCTTGATTCCATAGTCCACATGGTCGGTGATACAGATTTCATCCAGTCCCAGGGAAATGGCGTCACGGACTACATCCTCCATGGGATAGACGGAATCGTCGCTGTACTGTGTATGTACATGATAATCTGTAAGCGGGTAATCTGTATGCATAAAAGCCTCCTTGACACAGCAGAAATTCTTAACTATAATTATAGAGTGATTTTTACGGAATTTCTATCATAATTATGCAAAATACTATAACAATCCTGCGAGGTAAACCAATGTCTGTCTTGATCGATCTTCGTGATGACCGTTCGGAGAGGGTGCAGTATGATGACGGGGGATATCCGATCTACATACGCCGCGGTATTCTCTCTCTTTATCCTGACTACGCGGCTCCCATCCACTGGCATGACGATATCGAGTTCATTGCCGTTCTGGATGGAGAGATGGACTATAATGTAAACGGGGCGATCACCACGCTGCGAAAGGGCGACGGGATTTTTGTGAATTCCCGGCAGCTGCATTTCGGATTTTCTGATACCAGAACGGAGTGCGCTTTTATCTGCATCCTGCTTCATCCCCTGCTTCTCTGCTCAACTCCCGGCTATGAGTGGGATTTTATCCTGCCGGTCATCCGAAGCACTACGCCGTATGTCTTCCTGAACCCGGACAACGGGTGGCAGCGGGATATTTTGCGGGAAATTTATGAAATTGATCAATGCAGGGGGCAAAAAACTACCCCTTTAAAGGTGCAGTCATCGTTTTCCAAAATATGGTCCCTGCTCTATGAAAATATCCTCTATGAAAATCCTGTCGCATACGAAAGAAGCGCCGACCTGACTGCTATCCGGAATATGGTCGGATTTATCCAGAAAAACTACACGCAGAAAATCTCACTTCAGGATATCGCTCTGTCCGGAGCGGTGGGGCAGAGTAAGTGCTGCAAGCTGTTCGCGAGATTTTTTGACCTTACGCCAAATACCTATCTCAATCGCTACCGTCTGGGAAAAGGCTTGGAGCTTCTGCGGCAAAGCGACCGAACCGTTACGGACATTGCACTTTCCGTCGGGTTTGGAAGCGCCAGTTACTTTACGGAGATCTTCCATAAATTTTACGGAACAAGCCCCACGGAGTATCGAAGACAATATCTTTTTTTAGATTATGATGCGATATGATGGGAGGAATACGATGGAAAAGAAAGAAACCGCAGATAAATTTCATATGCTGTGGCATTTCATGCGGGGAAGCAGACATTTGTTCTTAATTGGTATCCTGTCCACCGTTGCCGTAACGCTTCTTGATATGCTGTCCCCTCAGATCATGCGCGCTTCCATCGACAGCGTGCTTGGCAATTCCGCGCTTCCTCCAACCACGGCAAAGCTGCTGGAAACCATAGGCGGACGGGAATATCTGCGGGCGCATTTGTGGTGCCCCGCGCTTGCAGTTCTTGCAATAGCAGGCATTGCGGCTGTGTTCCGGTATATTGCGGCCGTATCGAACGCACAAGCGGCGGAAACTCTTGTTAAAACAATGCGCGACGACTTGTTCGGGCACATTCAGCATCTGCCGTTTTCGTGGCATATGAAAAATCAGACGGGCGATATGATCCAGCGGTGTACTTCTGATGTGGATACGACAAAGCAATTTATCAGCGAGCAGCTTGTGAATGTTTTTCATATCGTCCTGCTTTTGGTTCTATCGCTTGCGTTTATGTTTTCCATGAATGGAAAGCTTGCAATGGTGGCTGTTGTTACGTTTCCTGTTATCATTGCTTTTTCGGCAGTATTCCACAGCCGGATCGGGCGTTTATTTACCATATGCGACGAAAACGAGGGCGTGCTGTCAACGCTGGCGCAGGAAAACCTGACCGGAGTACGCGTTGTGCGCGCTTTCGGACGCGAAGCATATGAAAAAGACCGATTTGAAAAGCAGAACAACAAATACACGGATGCGTGGATGAAACTGTGTATGCTGCTTGCGAAATTCTGGGCGACGGGCGACGCGCTTTCGGGATTGCAGATCATGCTTATGGTAGTTCTCGGCTCGGTGCTCTGCGTAAACGGTTCGCTTTCTTCGGGCGAGCTGATCGCATTTATATCGTATAACTCCATGCTGGTATGGCCGGTGCGGAATCTGGGGCGTATGATTTCGGATATGAGTAAAACGGGCGTTTCATTGGAGCGTATCTATTACATCATGTCATCGCCCGTCGAAGAGGACAAACCTGACGCGCTGACTCCGCCGCTTGACGGGGATATCCGTTTCGAACACGTCAGCTTCGGTTACGACAGTGCGTCGGTACTTCATGACGTCAGCTTTACCATACCCGGCCACACGACTTTCGGAATTTTAGGCGGCACGGGAAGCGGGAAAACGACACTGATGTATCTTCTTAACCGTTTATATGATCTGCCGCCTGGACAGGGGAGCATTACCATAGGCGGAGTGCCGGTCGAAAAAATCAGGCTGGACTGGCTGCGTTCCCATATCGGCATGGTTCTGCAGGAGCCGTTTTTGTTCTCGCGCACGATCGGCGGGAATATCGGAATTACAAACGATGATTTACCGCAGAACGAGCTGCACCGCGCGGCGCGTATCGCCTGTCTGGAGGATACGGTACTTGCTTTTGAAAAAGGCTATCACACGGTTGTCGGCGAGCGCGGCATTACGCTTTCCGGAGGGCAGAAACAGCGCGTGGCGATTGCCCGTATGCTTACGCAGAAGTCGCCGGTTATGGTGTTTGACGATTCGCTGTCGGCGGTCGATAACGAAACGGATGCAAAAATACGCGAGGGACTGCGTAAAGGACTCGGAGATGCTACCGTTGTGCTGATCTCTCACCGTATCACAACGCTGATGCACGCTGACAGGATCCTGGTTCTCGATAAGGGGCGGGTATCGCAGATGGGTACTCATGACGAACTGGTATCCGTTCCGGGTATTTACCGCGATATTTATAACCTGCAGCTAAAAAACGAAAGGGAGGCGGATCCATCATGAATCACAGCGAGGAACATCTTCATCTGCCGTTCTTCGGCCTGGGCGAGCTTTGGAAATATATACGCCCGTACCGTGCCATCTTTTTCTCCATGCTTCTGCTCGGACTGATCGGCACGGCAGGCGATGTCATACTGCCGCTGTTTCAGCAGTATGCGATCGACCATTTTGTCGCGGCGCGTACGCTTCGCGGGCTGACGCCTTTTCTATGCGCCTATGCCGGAGTCCTGGCGCTGCAGGTATTGCTGAATGCCATCTCTTCCTATCAGGCGTGCCAGATTGAGATGTATGTCGGACGCGATCTCAAACGCGCCAGCTTTAATCATCTGCAAACGCTGTCGCTGTCGTATTTCAATACAAACAGCGTCGGATATATCCACGCGAGAGTGATGAGCGATACCGACCGGCTCGGCTCTCTTGCCGCGTGGAACAGCATTGATTGTATATGGCACGGAACGTATGTCGTCGGCGCGGTCATCGCTATGCTTGCGATCAATTGGCGCCTTGCGCTCTGGGTGATTTTGTTAGCGCCGCTGGTAGCGCTGTTTTCCGTGTATTTTCAAGGAAAGCTGCTCCTGTTAAACCGTCGTATCCGCGAAATAAACTCGCAGATTACCGCCAACTTCAACGAAGGCATAACGGGCGCGAAAACTGCCAAAACACTTGTGATCGAGGATAAAATGCAAATTGATTTTGAAAATACCTCGCAGGATATGCGCCTTACCTCCGTACATGCCGCCCGCTATAAAGCGATGTTTTCCGCGCTGATCAGTTTGTCGGCATCTATGGCGCTGTCGGCGGTATTGTGGCGCGGCGGGATCATAACGCTTGACGGCGTTATGACAATAGGCGTTCTGTCGGTATTCATGTCGTATGCCCAGGGACTGATCGAACCGATACGCTGGCTTGTAAACGCCATGTCCGACCTTGTGACTGTGCAGGTGAATATCGAGCGCTTCACACGTTTAATGCGCACGCGCCCCGACGTGTGCGACAGCGAAGAAGTAACGAAACGCTACGGCGACTGCTTTACGGCAAAACGCGAAAACTGGGAGCCGCTCCACGGCGATGTGGAATTTGACCATGTGACATTCCGCTACCCCGACGGAAACGAAACGGTTTTAAAGGATTTCTGCTTATCTGTGCCGCAGGGAACCACCGTCGCGATTGTCGGGGAAACGGGAGCGGGCAAATCGACGCTTGTAAACCTCGTCTGCCGCTTTTTTGAACCCACCGGCGGCAGAGTGCTGATCGACGGGCGCGACGTCCGCGAACGGTCGCAGCTATGGCTTCACAGCCATATCGGCTATGTGCTTCAGACACCGCATCTGTTTTCCGGCACGATCCTGGAAAATCTGCGCTACGGCAATCCGAACGCGACAATGGAGGAAATCGAAAACGCGGTAAAAAGCGTTCACGCGGACGAGATCATAAAACGAATGGAAAAAGGATATGACAGCGACGTGGGAGAGGAGGGCGATCTGCTCTCAACAGGCGAAAAACAGCTGATCAGCTTTGCGCGCGCCATTCTCGCAGATCCGCGCATTTTTGTACTTGACGAGGCAACCTCTTCGATTGACACCATGACCGAAAAATATATCCAGGAAGCGATCGAAACACTGATGACGGGACGAACCTCGTTTGTGATCGCCCACCGCCTGTCCACGATACGGCGCGCTGACATGATTCTCGTGGTAAAGGACGGCGCGATCATCGAGCGCGGCACCCACGAGGAATTGCTTGCCAAACACGGCTATTATTACAATCTGTACATGCGCCAGTACGAGGAAGAATTAGGAAGAGGTCAGGCCGAAAAAATCTGCTTGCAGGAGTTATAAATGGATGCTATTCTATTCATGGAATGGATTTAATTTAAAAAATTCAAAAAAACAGGAATAAAAAATAATATGTCAATCACAATGTTTAAAAAGGAGATGGCTGTATGATAGCAATGCAAGGATATTATAACGGAACGGTCTGCATTCCGGAAGAAGGTGAAAAATTGAAATTAAATCAAAAGGTCATTATTACTGCGCTGGATGAAATTATTGTACCTAAAATGCGCAGACTGGGAACCCTGGAAGGAAAAGGAACAGTTTCTTTTTCTGAAGACTGGGAGTTGAGCGATGAGGAAATGATAAAATGAAACTGTTAGTTGACACACATTATTTACTGTGGATGTTTATGGATACTGCTAAAATTCCAGATAAAGTAAAAACAGTTCTTACATCTTCTAAAAATGAAATATATTATAGTCAAGTAAGTTTGTGGGAAATATCCATTAAGTATTCAATAGGTAAATTATGCTTAGATGGGATTACTCCGGAAGAACTTTATACTGAAATTGAAAATAGTTTTTTAATATGTAAAATGTTAGAGAACCAAAATCTGATTTCCTCTTATCGTCTGCCAAGAGAACATAAGGATCCTTTTGATCGCATGATCATCTGGCAGGCAATATCAGAAAATATAACGCTTTTATCGGTAGATTCCAAAATGAATCATTATGTTGAATATGGATTAAAATTGTTTGAATATTAACTTTTCTGTGAATTAGGAAGAGGATCCTAACGCGGCAAAAAGCCGCGCCGGATCCTCTTGAAAACACAAGGTTTTCACAGTTTCTGTTTTACAACACCCGCGGTGCCGATCAGTCGTCAACGGAAGAACGGATCCTGCCGAAGAAACTGATCAGATACAATCCGCTCAAACCGACGATCGCATAGACGATCCGGGAAAGCCATGACATTTCCCCAAAAATAAATTCTACCGGATCAAACCGGAAAAAGCCGATCAGGCCCCATGCGATGCATCCGATGATTGCCAAAGCAAGAAGCGTGTTATCTAACCATTTCATCTGTTTTTACCTCCTGTTGTTGCTATTATCTATCAAAATAAAAAAAATATGCATAAATCATTGATATGATTTGTATTTTCGTTAAAAAATATGATATGATATTCAGATGAGGTGAAGCAATTTGGCAAAAAATCAAAATATCATCAAATACAAAAAACCCTTAAACCTGAATATCGGGCTGATGATCTTCCTGATCGTCATTATTTATGTCATTTTTAATATTTTTGAATATCTGACTTCCAGCCCGGTTTCCGAGTACGAAGTCCAGCAGGGGACGATCGCTTCGAACCATGTGTATCAGGGGCTGATCCTGCGCGAGGAGGAAGTCCTCTGCACCGAACAGGGCGGCTACATCAATTATTATGTCAAAGGCGGCTCGAAAGTCTCCTCCAGCGACGTGGTTTATTCCATCGACACGGAAGGGAACTTAGCGGACGAGATCACGACCGCGGGGCAGGACGGATCGCAGCTCGGGGAGGAAGCGCTTTCGCAGATTTCCGAACAGGTGGACGCTTTTACCAATTCCTACCGGGCGGATCAGTTTTCCTATGTTTCGACGTTTAAAAACGATCTGGACTCCGAACTGGGGCAGATCTTAAACACAAACGCGTTAAACAGCTTAAGCGACCAGATCTCGACGGCGGAAGCCAACAATACGTTTTACCGTGTCGCGGCGGGAACGGCCGGGCTGATCGCCTATTATACGGACGGATACGAGAATGTCACGGTCAGCAGCTTCACGCCGGAACTGCTGGAAACCGCGGATTACCGGAAAACCAGTCTGGATACGAACCAGCAGGTCAATCCGCAGGATCCGGTCTGCAAACTGATCAAAAGCGAGGACTGGAACATTATTCTGGAAATTCCGGAAGATCTCGCAGAATCTTTAAGCGAAGGCAGCAGCATCCGGATCCGGTTCTGCAAGGACGGTTTTACCACGACGGCCAATTATTCCATCATGAAAAAATCCGGGAATTTTTACCTGTGCCTGGCCTTAAGAACTGCGATGATCCGCTATTTTAACGACCGTTTTGTGAACATCGAACTTGTCTTAAACGACGAATACGGGCTGAAAATCCCCAAATCGGCGATTACGTCCAAAGAATTTTACACCGTTCCCAAGGAGTATTTCACGCAGGGCGGGGATTCCGGCGGCCGCGGGCTTCTGATCGAGCAGAGCGGCGAGGACAAAACGGGCGCGCTTTTCGTGCAGCCGACCATTTACTATGAATCGGAAACCGCCTATTACATCGACGATGAGGACGTCCACGCGGGAGATCAGGTGCTAAAAGGCGATTCCTCGCAGAAATATACGATCGGGACGGATGTGGATTCCCTGGTCGGGGTTTACAACATCAACAAAGGATACGCCGTTTTCAAGCAGATCAACATCACTTATGAAAACGAAGAATATGCGATCGTCGAACCGAAGACGGCTTACGGGATTTCGCTCTACGATCACATTGCGTTAGACGGGAGCCGCCTGAAGGAAAATGATCTGGTAGTAAAATAAAAAGGAGCAGACAGTATGTTAAAAGAAAATTTAGCGCAGGTGGAGCAGAATATCCGCGCTGCGTGCGAACGGGTCGGCCGCGCACGGGAGGAAGTCACCCTGATCGCGGTCAGCAAGACCAAACCGGTGGAAATGCTTCAGGAAATCTATTCCGAAGGCATCCGGGATTTCGGCGAGAACAAGGTTCAGGAACTGTGCGACAAAATGGAGATCCTGCCGGACGATATCCGCTGGCACATGATCGGACACCTGCAGACGAATAAAGTGAAATATATCGTCGGGCGCACGGAATTGATCCATTCGGTGGACAGCCTGCATCTGGCAGAGGAGATCCAGAAACAGGCCGTAAAAAAAGGCGTTTTCGTGCCGGTCCTCGTGGAAGTCAATATTGCACAGGAAGAAAGCAAATTCGGAACATCAAAGGAAGAGGCCGTCCAGCTGGTCCGCGGGATCGCCGGACTGGATCATCTGCAGGTCAAAGGCCTTATGACGATCGCGCCTTATACGGAAAACCCGGAAGACAACCGGTTGTATTTCCGGCAGATCCGCCAATTATCTGTTGACATCGGCAAACAAAACATAGATAATGTAAGTATGAATGTTCTGTCAATGGGGATGACCGGCGATTACATGACCGCGATCGAAGAGGGAGCGACTATCGTGCGCGTCGGCACCGGGATTTTTGGCGAACGGAATTATAGCAAAGAATAAAAGAGGTCTGTTATGAGTCTTATGGATAAATTTTTAAACGTGATGCGTTTAAATGATGATGATGAGTATGAGTTTGATAATGACGATTATTTAGATGACGAGGTAGAAGAAGAGCCGAAGAAGAAGAAACGGAGCGGGTTCCGCTCCAAAGAGAAGGACAAGGAAGAAGCGCAGGAACCGGTCAGAGAGGCCGTAAAAGAGAAACCGGTGGTAAAAACGACTCCGAAGATTACCCCGATTTCCAAATCAACCAGAAAGCAGCAGGGACAGGGTATGGAAGTTTGTGTTATTAAACCGTCTTCGTATGAAGACTCCAGAGAGATCACCGAAACATTGTTGAACGGCAGGACCGTGGTTTTGAATATGGAAGGGCTGGATATGGAGATCGCGCAGCGCATCATCGATTTCGCGTCGGGTTCCTGCTTCGCGATCAGCGGCAATCTCCAGAAGATTTCCAATTACATCTTTATCATGACCCCGCCGAATGTCGATATTTCCGGGGATTTCCAGAATATTCTGGATTCGTTCGGTATATGAGATGAACGAACGGGAATTATGCAGGAAGCGCCTCATCGACCTTTCCCGTCAGGCGGATTGGAAAGGGATTGTGACGTTCAGCGCGTTCCTGAATCTGGAAGAACAGAATATTTATCATAACACGATGGACGAGTTTTACACGAAAACCGCTTCCTTTGGCGGTTATGATGGTTCGGAGCGTCAGATGGCTGCATTTATCCCTGATGCTCTTTCTTATGACTGGAAATACCCGGTCGCGTGCCTGAAGATCTCTCCGCTTTACCCGAAATATGCCCAGGAACTGACGCACCGGGACGTACTGGGTGCGCTCATGCATTTAGGGCTTGACCGCGGGAAATACGGCGATATCCTCCGGCAGGAATCTTATTTTCTGCTTTTCTGCGAAGAATCTGTCGCTTCGTTTCTGATGGGAGAGCTGACGCGGATCAGCCGCACCGAGGTAAAGGCGGAAGTTTTTGAAACAGACGCCGAGCTCCGGTTCGCGCCGGAGCTAGAGGAGCGCCCGGAGATCGTCGCATCCAACCGGATCGACTGCATCATCGCGAAAGCGTACCACTTGTCGCGCGCGCAGGCCGCGGAATATTTAAAAAGCGAAAAAGTTTTTTTAAACGGCAGAACCGTTACCGACTGCAATCAGTCCTGTGAATCCGGGACGGTCGTATCGGTCCGGGGGAAAGGCCGGTTCCGGTTTGAAACCGACGGCGCATCCAGCAAAAAGGGAAAGCTGCGCGTCCGGTTCCTGATGTACCGGTGATTTTCTGATGATCAGGATTTTTCCTGCTAAGCGAAAAGGATTATCTTGATGCGATATTTTTTTGTATAAGAAGATTACCATATTTCAAAAAGATTTCCCGAATGAAAATAGGAGAGCAGCAGACATATGAAAGCAAAATCCAACAAAGAGATGGCGTGGAGCGTCATTTTTATCATCCAGCTTGCGGTGCTTGACCAGCTTACCAAATATCTGGCGGTTCTGTTCCTCAAAGGAAAAGAACCCTTTGTGCTGATCCGGGACGTACTGGAACTGCGGTATCTGGAAAACCAGAGCGCCGCTTTCGGCGTGGATCTGTTGTCCATATTGCAGAATCTCTTTCATTTTTCTTATTTTGAAGAGCATCCGGAAGCCTTTCTGAACTTTAAAATGGCTTTTTTCGTTCTTCTGACCTTGCTCGTGATCGCGTTTTTCCTCTGGATCTACCGGAGGATCCCGCATAACCGGCATTTCGGCTGGGCAAACGCGGTTGTGATCGTTTTCTGCGCGGGCGCGGTCGGAAACGGCATCGACCGGCTGTTTTACCATTATGTGATCGATTTCATTTATTTTAAGCTGATTGATTTCCCGATCTTTAATGTTGCAGACATTTATGTCACGGTGTCTGTTTTCAGCCTGATCATTCTGTCGTTCTTCTATTATAAAGAAGCGGATTTCGAAGTTATATTTCCACCGAAAAAGAAGGCTTCCGGGAAAGATGAACGGTGATCAGTTTAAGATCTGGTAAGACTTTTGAGTGGTTCTTAAAAATAAAATGGTCGAATCAACAAGGCCCGCAGAATGACAAACTGATATTTTCGAGCCGGGAGGATGCATGAAATCCGAACAATTTGAAGTATTGAGCGAACAGGAAGGGGAACGTCTGGATAAATATTTAAGTCTGATCTATCCGGAGCTTTCCCGTTCTTTTTTTCAAAAACAGATCAAAGAAAACCATATTCTGGTCAACGGCCTGCCGCAGAAAGCGAATTACCGGATCCGGATGGAGGATCTGGTGGAACTCACCATTCCGGATGCAGCGGAAACGGCGATCGAACCGGAGCCGATCCCTCTGGATATCCTCTACGAGGACGACGACGTTTTGATCGTCAACAAACCGAAAGGAATGGTCGTCCATCCGTCCGCCGGACATTCTTCCGGCACGCTGGTCAACGCCGTGATGTACCATTGCCGATCTTCGTTAAGCGGCATTAACGGCGAGATCCGTCCCGGAATCGTACACCGGATCGACCGGGATACCACGGGTTCTCTGATCGTCTGCAAAAACGACGAGAGCCATATCCGGATTGCGGAGCAGATCAAGGCCCATTCCGTCAACCGCATTTACGAAGGGATCGTATGCGGCAATTTAAAGGAGGACGAGGGCACCATCGACGCCCCGATCGGCCGCCATCCCGTAGACCGGAAAAAAATGGCCGTCACCGAGAAAAACAGCAAAAACGCCGTCACCCATTACCGGGTGCTGGAGCGTTTCGGCAAGTTTACCTACGCACAGTTTCGCCTGGAAACCGGAAGAACGCACCAGATCCGCGTCCACATGGCCTATATCGGGCATCCATTGCTCGGCGATCCGCTGTATTCCAACGGAAAAAGCGCGTTTAAGCATTTAGAAGGCCAGACCTTGCACGCCCGCACAATCGGCTTTCTTCATCCGTCTACGCAGGAATACGTGGAATTTTCCGCGCCGCTGCCGGAATATTTTGAAGAAATCCTGTCCGGATTACGCAGCCAGACAATTTGAAAGAATCTTATTCCGACTATGCAGTCGGCTAATTGGAAAAAATCTTAGCTGGATTGCGCTGTTGGACTGTTTGAAAGAATCTTAGCCGGATTATACAACCGGATAATCTGAAAGAATCTTATTAAAATTACGCCGTCGGATTGTTTGAAATGACCGCCTGATTATGATATGATAATAATAACAGCAAAGGCAATCAGCTACGAAACAAAGGGGGTTTTGAAATGGGAAATCAAATCTATACCATCGGTCGTGAATTTGGAAGCGGCGGCAGAATCATTGGGGAAAAACTTGCCGAAAAGCTTGGCATCAAACTTTACGACAAAGAACTGTTACAGCGTGCGGCCAAAGATTCCGGTTTTTGTCAGGAAATCTTTGAAAATCACGACGAAAAACCGACAAATTCGTTTCTGTACTCACTGGTTATGGATACTTATTCCGCCGGAAGCTATTCTTCAGCGCCGTTTCTGGATATGCCGCTGAATCATAAGGTCTTTCTGGCGCAGTTTGACACGATCAAGCGGATCGCGGAACAGGAATCCTGCGTGATCGTCGGCCGGTGCGCGGATTATGCGCTGGCCAATAATCCGGACTGCCTGAATATCTTTATCCATGCGGAAAAGGACGACCGCATCCGGGTTGTGAGCAAACGGATGAACATTACCGAAAGCAAGGCCCGCGATATGGTTCAGAAAAAAGATAAACAGCGTGCCAGCTATTATAATTACTATACCAGTAAAAAATGGGGCGATTCCAGAAGCTACGATCTGACGTTGAACACCAGCAAGGTGGATCCGGATCAATGCGTCGAGATCATCCTTGCATATCGAAAAGGAATGACGAAATAATCCTGCGGGAAGCGGTAAAATTTGGGGGATTTGCCGCTTCCTTTGCTTTTACCCCTGCTAAACTATTCGTTAAACTTGTGTTTTGCGAATAAATCTATGCCGAATCAGACAAGGAGAAGTATCCGTCTTCCGGCTCTCAAAAAGGCACAAAATGCAGTTAATTGCCTTACTTTTCTTAATCACTTAATTTATCTCAATCTCAATTTTAATCCTACAAATCCGCAGAATCCAAAATAATGGTAAACGGTCCGTCGTTGATCAGCCGGATCTTCATATCGGCACCAAAGCACCCGGTCTGGACATCCGGGATCCGTTTTTTGCATTCCGCAACCACATATTCATAAAGTTCCTCCGCAATCGCCGGATTTCCGGCATCCGTAAAGGACGGCCGGTTTCCCTTGCGGCAATTGGCATATAAAGTAAATTGCGAAATCAAAAGCAGCCCGCCGCCTACATCATCTAATGAGCGGTTGGTTTTTCTGTTTTCATCGGCAAAAATCCGCATCCCGATCAATTTCTGCACCATTTTATCCGCAGTTTCTTTTGTATCCTGTCCGGACACCCCGATCAAAACGCAGAATCCCTGCCCGATCTGCCCGGTGATTTCCTGATCGATCTCACAGGAAGCCTCTAATACCCGCTGAATCACAAAACGCATGTTTTCTCCTCCGATTTCAAATTTTCTGCCATTATAACACAATATCTTCTGTTTTACTAGCATATTCCTACCAAATATGCTATAATTGGTAACAGTTCAATCAACCGCCATTTAGCATGATTTGTCCGTTAGAAAGAGAGAATTTCCATGAAAGAAAAAGCCTATTACGAAGATGTAAATATAAAAAACGAACTTCATTTACGGGAACTGATCGCGGAGCTTCCGCCTTACTGCAAGCAGTTTTTCATCGGGATCGAGCCGAATACCTCTTCCCGCACCCGGATCGCCTATGCGTATGACCTGATCTGCTTTTTCGATTATCTGCATCAGAATAATCCGATCTGCCGGAAAATGGAGATCCGGGAGTTTCCGCTCTCGCTGCTGGACCAGATCACCCCGCTGGATATCGAAGAATACCTGTACCATTTAAAGGTATACGAGAAAGACGGAAAGGCGCATACGAATGAAGAACGCGGCTTGAAACGCAAACTTGCATCTTTGCGCACCTTTTATAATTATTTCTTTAAAAATGAGCTGATCGACACCAATCCGGCCGTCAAAGTGGATATGCCGAAGATCCACGACAAAACGATCGTGCGTCTGGATGTGGATGAAATCGCGATGCTCTTAGATGAAGTCGAATCCGGAGAAAGCCTCTCCACCCGCCAGCAGAAATATCACGAACGCACAAAGCGGCGCGATCTCGCCCTGCTGACGCTTCTGCTCGGCACTGGGATCCGTGTTTCGGAATGCGTAGGTTTAGATCTCAACGATGTCGATTTCAAAAACAACGGAATTAAGATCCACCGGAAAGGCGGCGCGGAAGTGATCGTGTATTTCGGGGAGGAAGTCCGCGAAACGCTGCTCTCCTACATGGAGGAACGGAACGACGCCTCACCGGCACCCGGACACACCAACGCCCTCTTTCTGTCGCTCCAGAACAAGCGCATCAGCGTCCGTGCGGTAGAAAATCTGGTAAAAAAATATTCCCGGCTCGTGACCAATCTGAAAAACATCACGCCGCATAAGCTGCGCAGCACCTACGGTACTTCCCTCTACCGGGAAACCGGCGACATTTATCTGGTAGCGGATGTTCTCGGACACAAGGATGTCAATACCACCCGGAAACACTATGCGGCCATTGAAGACGACCGGCGGCGGGAAGCTGCAAAATACGTGCATCTGCGCCAGGATTGATCCGGCGGGAAAAATCATCCCGCCGGATTCTGCACTTCTGCAATCTTCTCTTCGATCCGTTCTTTCACAAGCGATGCGATCTCCTGTGTATTCATTCCGCCGTATTCCTCATATAAGATTGGCTTCAGATAATATACATAAGTGGTGATCGGTCCTACATGCAGACTGTTAAATACCTTATAAGAATCGATCAGGGCAATCGGAACGATCGGCGCACGGGATTTCAGCGCGATCTTAAAGCTCCCTGCCTTAAAGTCGCAGACCTTGTTGCGGTTATTGAACTTGTACCCGCCTTCCGGGAAAAGGATATAGCGCTTCCCTTCCGCTACTTCCCGTGCCACCTGATTGATTACAGTAATGCCCTGCCGCGGATTGTCCTTTTCCAGACGTTTTCCCTGTACCAGATCGACAAATTCACGCACGAGGATCGTATGGGATTTCCGCTTGTCCATGACAAACGAACACGGTTTCGGGTGCGTATACATAATGCCCAGCACATCGTATTTCCCCTGATGGTTCGGATACATCATATACCCCCCTTCTTCCGGAAGGTTTTCCAGTCCGAATGCTTTCGTTGTGATCTTTCCCGTTTTATTCATCAGATAAATGACATGGTGAACAAGCGCATAACGCTGTTCTTCGGTCCACTTCTCCGGGTGGTCGGCACGTTTGCGCATACGCGGAATCATATATGGGGCACGGTGCAGATTCATAAAAATAACATAAAACAGCTTAAACATACGATAGACTCTCCCTATCGAATATTATAAAGCAAAAGGAACGATTTGTGAACTACTTCTTCCGCGTCAAACAAATTCCAGAAACTGCCGCAATCAAAGCAAACGGTGCTGCTCTAACGAACAACCATTCAAATGCATGAAACAATACTCCGGCAACTGCCATTTCAGGTTCCTTGTAATCCCAATTCAGGTAAGGACTATTCAATATTGCTAAGACTGCAAATACGACCACTATGCTCACACAAAATGAAATAAGAAGCCAATGAATTACCTTTCGTCGCATTTCCTCCCGATGTGCAATCTGCAGATTGATGACTTCAAGTTTTTCGGAGATTGCCTTTAAGTCATCAGCCTTTGGCTCTACAACAGTTTCTCCAAGCAATGTACTGACGGATGTTTCAAATACCTCTGATATGGAAATCAGCATAGCAGCATCCGGAACTGATAAGCCCTGCTCCCATTTTGATATTGTCTGCCTTACCACATGCAGCTTAATTGCAAGTTCTTCTTGCGAAAGCCCTTTCGACTTTCTGATTGCCTTGATGTTTTCACTTAACATAAGTGATCCCTCCTTTCACAACCATTATGCAGAAAAAAGCTCATTGCGGCAAGCAACACCAATTAACATTTATATCATTTAGACTGAACCAGATCTTTGTAAATCGGAGGAGATTGCTCATTGATCCTTCTCCTAAACGCAAAAAAGGCGCATGATTTACAATTTACTGTTCCATGGCGCCTTTACACTGTTATTTTGATATTATATTATATTGTTTTGCTAATTATGCTAACTGCATAACCTCGGCCTCGATTTCTTTCAATTCCTCCATTGACAATGTTGGTACATATCGTGCAATTTTTTCAAGCGACATTTCACCGTCCTGTATCATTCTTTCCGCCGTTTTTCTTTCCGTTTCTCTTTCAATATCTTTCGCATAGGTTCTCATAATCTGCTCATCATCAAATAAACTCATCATAATCGTTATTACCTCCACTTCCTTGCTGCTTAGATACTGTTTTAAAATATTTCTGTCCTTACAAATTCAAACCTCTCAAATTGCATTCTGTAATCAAAAGCAATGAAACCCTACTTCCGGATCTGCGAATAATAAGGAACGACCAGATATCTTCCGCTGTGGATCTGCGTGCTGTCTAAGCCGTTGATCCGGCGGACTTCCTCAATATACTCGTTCCGGTCCATGCCGGAGCCTTCCGAATAGGAATCCGCGATCGTCCATAAGGTATCTCCGCTCTCGATGCGGATGCTGGTATAATATTGATACATCGGTTCCGTCGTGTTCCTGCCGCTTGCAAAGGCGCGGATGCTGCTTCCGAGCAGCACAAGGAAGGAAACGGCAAGGATCGCGATGACGGCGATCATGCGCTTCTGGAAACGGACGGCATCCGCCCTCTTTCGAAGGCTCTCTCTGGCCCGCCCGGAAATTTCCGAACCGGAACGGCTCCTTTCCGAAATGGCTTTCTCTGTAATATCCGCGCAGAATACGCTGTTCCCGCGGATTCCCTGATTCCTCCGGCCACTGTTTCCTTCCGGTCGCTGCTCCTTCTGATGGCGGCTGTTCCCTTCCAGCCGCCGCTCCTCCCGAAGATTTTCCTGATCCCGATCGATCTGATTGCGCAAATTCTCCCGCTGCTCTTCTCTATTTCCCAGTTCTACCTGACTCCATCCATTCCTCATGACTGCTTCCTCCCCTATATACAAACAAACATCTGTTTGCTTTTTTGCTATTATATAGCGCAAACAGATGTTTGTCAATAGAAAATCGAACAAATTTTCGGGAATGTATGTTTGGTTCAGCTTTCTCCGGTATGGAAGAATTTCAGGTCGTTCTCCAGCTGCCCGGCCATTTCTTTAAGTTCTCCGGAAGCATCCACCAGCTGCTGGATCGTTCCGTTCAGCCGGCTCATGGAAACGGTTGTTTCCTCTGTAGATGCCGCATTTTGCTCGGAAATCGCCGACAGGCTCATGATAACCGTTTCCACGTTGAGCCTTGCGGTGTTGCAGACATCCGTTTCTCTCCGGATCTGTTCGGTTTCGCTTCCCGAAGTCTGGATCTTTTGTTCCAGCGCGGCAAAATGCTCCTTCGTCATATCCAGCTTATGCTGCTGATTCGCCACGATCTCCGACACTTCATCGACAACATTTACCGTAAGTTCGGCCTGTGCAGACACTTCTTTGATGATCTGCTTGATAATATCGGCGGAAGCGTTCGACTGTTCAGATAAATGCTGGATTTCCGTCGCAACGACCGCAAATCCTTTTCCGGCTTCCCCGGCGCGGGCCGCTTCAATGCTCGCATTTAAGGACAGCAGATTGGTCTGGCTGGCGATCGATGTGATCAGTTCCGCGGCTTCGCGGATCTTCTGCACCGACTCGTTGGTGCTGTGCGTCTGGCTGGCAACCTGAGAAAATGCATGGACCGTTTTCTCATTGGCATCGCCGAGATCCTGCATAAACTGCGCGGCTTCGGAGCTTACCCGGTGCATTTCCGCCGCAATGGAGCCGAGATGCTCCACGTTTTCGACGATCAGCCCGAACGATTTTCCCATTTCTTCGATCTGCCCGGCGGCGGAATCCGACTCGCCGGCCTGCGTGGCCGCGCCGGACGATATTTCTTTTACCGCCCGTTTGATCTCCTCTGAGGTCATGCTGCTGTTTGCCGCCATATCATCCAGATGTTCTCCGGACTGCCGGACTGCCAGCGAGATCTCCTGCGCATTTTTAATGACTTCCGCAAGGCGGTCTAAAAAGGCGTTAATGGAAATACTAAACTGGGAAAATTCATCTTTTCCGCGCACTTTTGCCCGGACGCCCAGATTTCCGTCCGTCATCTGGGAAAGCGTCTGCTTGAATACTTTCATGCTGACACTGATGCTTTTTCCGATATAAAGCGTCATCAGGATCAGCATAACGGTTCCGGCCGCCAGGATCACCGTAATGAGCAGGATCAGATTGCGCTGGTTCTGCTGCGTTTCCGTTTCGATCTGGCTTCTTACGCTTCCGGTCACTTCGGTCAGCTGATCCTGAAGCGTATTATTTTCCTGTTTCAAAACCAGAACCTCCTGATCCATCGCAGCCATTGATGCAAACGCTTCCTGCTTCTGTCCGATCAGTCCCAAAAGCTCCTCCTTTTGCGCGGCGGAAGCCAAAGAAGCGTCCAGCTTTTGCGCCATTTCCGTCAGCATGGTGCGGATGCTTTCCGATTCGGAAGCAGTTGCAGTCCCTTCCACTACCCGTTTGCTGTAAGATGCGAAATCATTGTCCATTGTCGCAAGCGTCTGGGAAAAATCATACTGCCCGTCGTCTGCCGGAAGGGAGAGGAATCCTTCGGCAAGCGCTTCATCCGGCGCCAGAAAGTGCTGATATTCGCCTTTTCCGGCCGAATAACCGCGCGAGGCGCTGATTTCCGAAAGGGCGGCATAATTTTCCCGGCTGGAAGCGATTGCTTCCTCTACGCTGGAAAATTCGTCCCGATAGGCATTCCCGGCCGTTTTTTTCGCGTGGGATACGCTTGCGCCCATCGCGGAAAGATTCGCATTGATATGATCCAGATACTGTTCTTTCAGATAATGCAGATAATCGGTTTCCAGACTGTCATTTTCATACTGGTACAGATTGATCTGATTGATCTGTGCAAGAATCTCCTGATTCCGGTTATTCGCACGCAGCGACAGAATGCCGACGACGCCCAGAACCGCCGACACGAGAATGGCGACGGTTCCCATCAGGAGGACTCTGGCACGAATACTCTGTAAAAAACTTCCGTTTTTCTTTCTCTTTTTTTTCATCCGTTTTCTCCTTCCTGATCCTGTGATGCAGGCATCCGTTACTGATCCGTGATCCGGACGGTTGCGATCGCATGGGCGGGCAGTTTAAAGCAGACGGCTTCCTCTTCTTTTCCTGTTTCCGCGGCGGAAACGGGAAGCGATGCGTCCGTCCGGTTGAGCGCAACCAGAACGCGGCTTTTGTCAGGATTTTCAAACGACACCGTTTCAATCTGCGAATTCCAGGAAGAACTCATGATGCAGACGGCTCCCGGCCGGATAAAACGGCTGAAATGGCCGATATAGTAATATTCGCTCTGCAGGATAAAATCGGATCCGTCTTCATTGAGCATAATCGGCGCTTCACAGAAATTACCGGCATGGTTCGGCCCGCCTTCCGCATCCAGAAGCAGATTCCAGTCCATGCTGCCGCAGATTCCGGCGTTTAGATTGCCTAAAATATCATGGGCGTACATTTCCGCCTTATACAGCGCCGACATTCTGCCGAAGCGCCCGTATTCCACGCAGCCTTCCGTAAACCACAATTCTTTCTTGGGCCAGCGCTCATGCACTGCGCGCAGCGTATCAAAATGATCGCCCGTGTACCAGTGGAAACCGAATCCCCGGACGGCTTTTTCGCTTCCCGGAACGGCCAGCGTACCTTCCGCCCTCCGGAAAAGCCCTTCCTTATTGTGATCCCATGCGAGGATCGCGATATCCGGACAGCCTGCTTTTTCCAGCGCCGGAGCCAGAAAATCCGCTGCAAACTCCCCTTCTTCCTGCGCCGTCCACAGGCAGGAATCCCACGGCTGGGCCGCCTCCGGTTCGTTCTGGATGCTCATGCGCCGCACGTCGCAGCCGGCTTTTCGGTAATGCGAGGCGTAAGCGGCCATGCACTCTGCCCACTGTTTCCGGTACTCCGGGAGCAGTTTTCCGCCGTGGTTGCGCTCCTGATTGGTTTTCATAAAAGCCGGAGGGCTCCACGGGCTGAGCAGCAGCCCGATCGGCTGGCCGGCCGCCTCCTGCGCGGCAAGGATCATCGGGATCAGATACTCATCGTCAATTTCCGTATGGAACGTTTCCGCACTGTCCGCACGCTCGATACAGGAATAATGGGCAGGGGAAAAATCACTGCTCCCCATCGGAACCCGCCCGATTACGTAACAGAGTCCGTCTTTTCCAAAATAACGGTCGATCAGCGTCTTTGCCAGTGCATCCGGAAGCCGTTTCCAGCACCGTGCGGCCGCCTCTGTGAACGCTCCGCCGAAGCCGTAAAAGGTCTGGCGGCGGAACGAAGGAAACAGGCTGATCTGGTGGACGCAGTCCGTCTCTTTGATCTCGAGCCGGACATTCTTCCAGTAAAGCCCGGCACGGAGATCGGTTATCATTACTTCTGCTTTCATCACTTTACACCTCACTTTAGATCGATCTGCATTTCTGCCACTTTGCCCCCGCGCACGAGACGGGTTTCTTCATCCGGAAGAAACGGCGCGCAAATCGTTTGTTTTTTTCCGTTTTTTAATGTCAGCGTCCATTGCTTTACCGTCCGCCTTCCGGTATGCGGACTGCGGTCTAAGATCCGGTAAGTAACCGGCACTGTTCCAAGGAATACGGTGTCGATCTCTCCGCTCTCCGGGATCAGGTAATCCGGGATCAGCGGTTCCAAACAGAGATTTAGTCCATTTTCTGTTATGGAAAACGGCTGCTTTCCGAAGAACATCAGCTGCCAGATCTCCAGAAACTCTGCGGTCGAACCGGACAGTCTTGCAACGTATCCCCTCCCCCACCGGGAAGGATCCGGATTCGCGCTCGAAGCAAGGAAGGAAACATTTTCCAGTGGACTGCGTCCGTAACGCGCCGGATCCAGAAACGGAACGGCCGCTTTGCGGAAATCCCCGGAAAATTCTTCATAAAGCCCGCTTCTTAAGAGTTCCAGCAGATACTTATATTCCATATGCAGCCAGATGGACTCGTTTTCGAGCCATCCCGGAGTAAACGCTTTCGCCCGCCCGGCTTCAAAACTGACGCCTTCCAGACTTTCATTTACTTTGTACATGCATAATTTCCGGTCATAGAGGCCGCTGTTTTTCACATGCTCTGCCATTTTACGCTTTTCTTCCGTGGAAAACGGCAGCTTCATCCAATGCACCGGCCCCTCTAAAAATAACGGCAGCGGCGACGGTGTCAGCTTCTTCGGAAGCGGTCCGTCCTCCGTGTCTGCGATCTCCTCCGCCGTATAAGTGAAATACGTAGGGATCACACCGTTTTCTCCGAAGGATATGGCCGCATGGACGGCATCTTCCGCCGCCTGTTCCATGACGGTCAAACCCGCCAGCAGCGCTTCGGTTTCCAGCACCAGACGCTGCCCCGAAAATCCGGTTGAAACCGCTGCGCGGTATTCTTCCTTTCTGCGGTTCATCAAATCCCAGCGGACATACGGATCGCTGTTTTCCTCCAGGATCCCCGCAACGTCGAAAAATAAATTCCTGATTTCATAAAACAGTTCCACATTGAGTCCATGCCGTTTTACGGCTTTTTTGACAAAACGGATCAGACGCAGCAGCTCGCAGGTTTCCGGCATCGACGATCCGAAAAGCCCCGGCAGGCCGTTCAGCGCGTCGTACCATCCGGGCTTTCCGCCCTCCATTTCGATCCCCATTCCGGCTGCGTCCAGCGTAGCGGTTTTGATGGTGCACAAAAGAAGGAGCTTTTCGATCAGCGTACTGTGCGCGGTATCTCCGTGCGCGGTCCTTACCCATTTGCCGGAAACGGATTCCAGTTCCGTCAGGGCATGATACTGGCGCAGGCCGTCTGCAGTTTTCCGGTAACGCTTTGCCCTCGGATTTACTGTCGCGCGGGGCGCATACCAGCGATAATCGGAATTTCCGAACAGCAGGCTGCGTTCCCTCTCCGGATAGACTGCCAGATAATTTTCAATCAGATCCAGATTATAGGTCCAGTGGTCACACCAGTATCCTTCGGAAAAATCAGCTTCCGGTTCTCGAAAGGCCGAGCAGACGGTCTCTGCTGTCAGCTTCATGACTTCGTCTTTGGACAGCCCCCACTCCTCCGCTTCCATTGCAAACGCGCCCGGCGTAAACGGCTGTGACAGGATCTTTTCCGCACGGCCGCGGCATTGGGCCGGAACCCAGCCGAGGATTTCGTTTAGACATTCCGGAGAGAGCAGATATTTTTCCGCCGTCAGCACCAGCGGATTGTATCCATCCGGCTGGATCAGTTCGTAAAAAGTACGGATGTTCCGCTCACCCAGTTCCGGGGCAAAACGCACGTCGCAGCGGCGGTTCTGGTTCACGTCCCGATAATTTCCGTTTCCTTGTGCAAAATACTCTCCGCCCAGAGAAAAATAATTGTACTCGCGTTCCGGATCCCCATGCTTGCGCGAATAAAGGTAAAAAGGCACACGCTTTCCGCCGCTTTCAAAGAAATAAGCAACGCCGCCGCGCAGCAGATTGTCCAGATAAGTCTGACGGCAGTAACCGTCGAAAACAGGATCCGCCGTCTTTGTCCGGACTGCGGAAGTAAGCTCCCCGATCAGTTCTGCGGCCTGCCTGCGTTTTTCCAGAAACCATTCCGCCCCGCTGATCTGCCCGGCAAGCGTCTGTACTTCTTCTTTCCCGCCGGCCTGCCCGTAGAGCGAATATAATATGGTCTGTTCACCGGGTGCAAGTGTGGTTTTGAGCGGGAAGAAACAGCATGGAAATGCATTTTCCAGCGACTGTTTTTTCCCGGAAAAAGCGTCAAGCCCCGATGCGGCAAACGCATCCGGTTTTTCGAACGCGGTATCCTCGCCGAATACGAGGCGCTGATCCGCCAGCGGAGACAAACGGCTGCCGACACCATCCCATCCCAGACAGAAATTGCAGCCTTTCACTTCGGTTACCCACGCAGTATCGGCCATTGACGCCCGCACCTTATAGCACGCCAGCCCTTTGTCGGCATCTTCTACGCGCATCCACGCCGTTGCCAGCTGCGTCATGTTCTTTAACGCATCCTGATCCACGCCGTAAGGAACCACTTCCGGCATTCCGTCGAGGATCTCCAGCTCCAGCGGATGATCCGAAACGTTTGTAAGGGTAAGCATCCGCGCCAGCGCCGCCGTCCGTTCATGCGGGATCCCGAAATAAACAACCGACGCTTCCATGCCGCTTTCTTTTGTTGTGATCTCCAGTTCTCCCGCCCCGATATGCATATCGCCGCCGGAAAACAGCTCGGCATATTCTCCGTTGATCCGGCCAAACGTGCGGAACCCCCGCGTCTTTACATCGCGGTAAGCGCAGTAAGCGGGCGAAAATTCCATGATGGCATGGTCTTTATCCTGCGCGCCGAAGCTGCAGACCGCCTGCCCGCGGTTATTGTAATAGCACCAGACCGGAACGCCCATCGGTCCTGCGATTCCCGGAAGAAAGCTTGAAAACGGCGGTTTCGCCTGATAATTTTCGATCACATAGCGTTCTTTTTCATCAAACATTTTCATTCTCCTTCCTGCCAAGTTCTACGGTAAAGGAAAGCACCGGATCCTCCGGCAGTTCCTCCCGCGGGATGACTGCCGCCAAACCCTGTCCGTTCCATGTTTTATCCTTGCATGTGACGCTTGTCACCTGATATTCGCCCCAGTCCAGCGCGTCCGGATTTAAGAAGCGCACATGGATCCTTCTTCCGGCGGCCGTACATTCGATTTCCGCGGCGCCCGCCCGAAACAGTTCTGCGGTCAGCTTCGGCGCAATGGACAGATCGCCCATTTTTCCGCAGATGCCGAATACCTGCGTCTGCATCGTCAGAAGGAACCAGCTTGCCGATCCGGTCAGATACGGATACATTCCTCTGCCGCGCCCGTCAAAATACTCCGGGATTCCCGGCAGGATCCGGCTTTTGGAAAAATCCATGCTCTGATGGAAGAGGCATTCCAGCACCTTCCAGCCTTCATGCGCCAGTCCCCTTGCATACAAGGCATAGGCATACATCACCGCCATGTGGCTGAAAACGGAGCCGTTTTCCTTATGCCCATAGGCAAAACCGAACATCCTTCCCATATCCAGTTTGACTTCCTTAAAATCTGTATTCAGACAGCAGCCGCCTCGCGCCGGATCGTACAGATACCAGTCCACGGTCCGGACGATTTCCCGAAGCTTCTTCTCATCCGCCGTCTGGGAAAGTATCGTAAAGACCTGTCCGGTCAGCATCACACGCACGTTTTTCCCGCGCAGTCCTTCCGCCTGACGGCCGGAATTATCATAATAACTGTTGTACCAGTGCATATCCGCTCCGTCGCTGATCCACTCGGTCCGGTTAATGCGCGTCCGAATCCGCTCCGCCATCGAAGAAAGCTGGTCGGCAAGGACATGAGAAGAAACCGTTGTTTTTCCCGCATCCTGATCCATCTGTCCGCAATACCGAAGCAGGGCTGCCTGCATTTTTTCGGGATCGTTTTCATCCGCTTCCTGGAATTCCAGAAGCTCTTTTAACGGAGCGGCAATCTCCACTTCCCGTCCGAGCGCTTCGGTTAGTCCGGCAAGGAGTTCAAAGCCATATGCATAGGCTGCCGTAAACGCCACGCTTTCCCCGCGTTCCTTCGCCATATCAAGGCCGTCGTTCCAGTCGGCGCCCCGAAGACGCATGAAGCCGTGTTCCCCGACATCAAAAAACGCCGCCGCAAACTGGATCAGGATATGCTCCAAAACGCTGCCATGCAGACTGGCATACTCTTCTTTTGGCCGTTCCCATTCT
>CANQDS010000003.1 GCA_947593655.1 uncultured Lachnospiraceae bacterium
GATATTGAAAAATTCTGAAAAAATGTAGAATTAATGATTTTACGGAAAAAAGTGTTTACTACATCATTTGAAAAAGAGCTTTGATATGATAAAGTTAAAAGTAAGGTTTACAATGGATATGCTGTTTTGTGCGGGTAGCTTTCTTGTGGAAAGTTGCCCGTTTTGTTTTAAAGGAGCAAATTATTAAAACAAGCAAGTCAGTCACCAGGTTGTCACATTCTTCTGATATAATGAAAACAAAAACGAGAGGCGGCTGGTTGACATGATAGAATTATATTATGCGGAGGACGATGCCAATATTGCAAATGTGGTAAAGGAATATCTGGAGCAAAAAGACATGAAAGTGCAGATATATCATACAATTTTAGAAATCAAACAGGCTTTGGAAAAGCATATGGCAGCGGTTGTTCTGCTTGACTGGAATATGCCGGATGGTCATGGAGACAGCCTGTGCCAGTGGATTCGCAATCGTTGGAAGGAACTTCCGATCATTTTTCTTACTGTCCGCGGGGACAGTTCTGATATTGTTTCCGGATTTAAGAATGGAGCGGATGACTATGTGGTAAAGCCGTTTGCGTTAGAAGTATTGTATTCGAGGATTCTTGCAGTACTACGCAGAACCGGGAATGTAACAGAACAATACCTTTCCTGTGATGAGATTAAAATGGATCAAAACCGTCATGCCGTCTTTTGCCGTTCAGAGGAAATCGCATTAAGCGAGGCTGAGTATCAGCTTTTATGGTATCTGATGCAAAACAAGGGAAAAACAGTTACCAGGGCAAAAATTTTAGAAAAGGTATGGGATGTGAATGGCAGTTATGTGAATGATAATACTTTGACTGTCACAATGAAACGCCTTCGGGACAAGCTTTCGCAGCCAACGTGCCTGAAAACGATCAGAAGCGTGGGCTACCGCATGGAGGATACGATATGAACAGCCGTAGGAATGTATTTGTTACTTTAGGTTTTGTATTATCAGTCAGTTTCATTGCTGCCGCTATTGCTGTATGGCTGGTTTCCTGTTATTACAGTAAGACATCCTTTGATCTGGTAAATGCAATCTGCTGCGAAGTGATCGAACAAGAGCCGGGAACCCAGAAAATCATAGCTGCCGCATTAAAGGAATATACCAAAGGGGATCCGGACGGCTTTTTAGAAGATGATCTATTGTCGTTGCTTGGATACCGTGTGTCTGATTTTTCGGACATTTCATGCAGACAACTTGTTTTCTTTGCAGCAGCCGGATGGTTGATTGGGATTTTGCTTTTCTTTTTTACTTTTCTTTATCGGAACAGGATGGAAAATCACAGGATCAGAAATTTAGCGGCTTATCTGGAACAGGTAAACAGCGGCAAAGCATTGATCCTATCCGTTTCCGGAGAGGATGATTTTTCCAGATTAGAGGATGAAATTTATAAGACCGTGACATTTCTTTATCAGACAAAAGAGCAGGCAGTGCAGACGAAAAATGATTTTGCGGAGAATTTATCCAATATCGCACACCAAATCAAAACGCCGATTACCGCTATTTCCTTGTCTGTCCAGAGGATAAAACAGAACTTTGATGATGCAGCTGCGGAATGGAAGGAGAAGCATAATACCATGGAGCAGAAGGAGATCTGCACAGTCTTGGAACAGAAGGAAAACCATAATACCATGGAGCAGAAGGAAATCTGCACAGCCTTAGAGCAGGTGGAAAAACAGCTTACGCGACTGATCTATCTGGAAAACTCTTTGCTGATCTTGTCCCGGCTTGACGCAGGAACGCTGCTTTTACAAAAAGAGGAAACCGATGTTTTTACTCTCCTTGCTCTTGCAGCGGATAATCTTCAGGAGTTTTTCTTGGCTTCAAATACTTCCATTGAGATACCGGAACAAGGGGAAATGTTCATTTCAGCGGATATGGACTGGACAATGGAAGCCATCATGAATCTCATGAAAAACTGTATGGAACATAATGAAGGGGGAACGGTTCATTGTTCTTACACTCAGAATCCATTGTATACGGAGATCCTGATCTGGGATGAGGGAGAAGGATTTGCAAAGGAAGATTTGCCGCACATCTTTGAACGGTTTTATCGAGGGAAAAATGCAAGTGAGGGAGGTATAGGAATCGGACTTGCTTTGGCAAAAGAGATCATAGAACGCCAGAACGGGACGATACGGGCAAAAAACAAACCCGGCGACGGAGCTTTTTTTGAGATCCGCTTTTATACCTTGGTACTTGATAATGAAGTGGAAAAGGAAATGAATATCGCAGGAATATTTTCGAAAAAATTGTGAAAAGCTGTTGGCGGATGGGAAGGAGAAAATTGAAATGGAAATCCTAAAATGTGAGAAAGTCAGGAAAGTATATGGTTCCGGAGGCAATCAAGTGACAGCGCTTGACGGGATTGATCTGTCTGTGAGCAAAGGAGAATTTGTAGCAATTCTTGGAGCTTCCGGTTCAGGCAAGTCCACGCTTTTGCATATTCTTGGAAGTGTGGACAAGGCTACCGATGGAAAGGTCATCATAGATGGAACCGACCTCTCCAAATTGAATCAGACACAGGCGGCAATCTTTCGTCGCAGGAAAGTAGGGATCGTTTATCAGTTTTATAATCTGATTCCCACGCTCACAGCGGGGAAAAACATTTTAATGCCACTTGTGCTTGATAAGAAAAAGCCCAATAAAGAGTACTTTGATAAGATTGCAGGATCTCTTGGAATTGCTGATAAGCTTGAGGCGTTGCCAAATCAGCTCTCTGGTGGCGAACAGCAGAGAGTCGCGATCGCACGTTCTCTGATCTACCGTCCGGCTCTTCTTCTGGCAGACGAGCCGACCGGAAATTTAGACCAGAAGAATTCGAAAGAAGTCGTTGATATGCTGAAGCTTTCCAATCGCAATCTGGGGCAAACAATTCTGCTGATTACCCATGATGAAAAGGTTGCTATGGAGGCAGAGCGGATTCTTACAGTTGAGGATGGACATATCATCAGTGATGAACGGCGGAGGTAGTGGAAATGTGGAAAGATTATTCATCAAGTTATATGAAAAACAACCGCACAGCCGGTTTATCCGTTATGATAGCGGCGTTTATTTCTGCCCTGCTCTTATCCCTGCTGTGCGGATTATTCTATAACGCCTGGAAATATGAGGTGGAACGGATCGAATTAAATCAGGGCGGCTGGCATAGCCGTATCATTGGGGAACTCAGTCCGGAGGATCTGGAAATAATTAAAAACTTTGCAAATGTAGAGAATGCTGTGGTAAATGAGAAAGGGTTAAAAGGAACAGAAACGACAATAGATATTTATTTTAGCGATAAAAAAGCTGTGTTTTCAGATATGCCTCATATTGCGGAACTGCTCGGCATCGGGCAGGAAAAAATTGTTTATCATTATGAACTTCTTGCCATGTACCTGATCCGCGATTCCAGCGACACCGCTCCAAGGCTTTTGTTCCCGCTGTTTATTTTGATTACGCTTGCAGCATCTTTCTCACTGATTATCATTATCCATAATTCTTTTGCAGTGACCATGAATGCAAGAATTCATCAGTTTGGCATTTTTTCCAGTATTGGAGCTGCGCCGAAACAGATCCGAACTTGTCTTTTGCAGGAAGCGGCTGTCCTCTGCGCGGGACCGGTCATAACAGGCAATCTGCTGGGAATTGCAGGAAGCGCCGGTCTTATCAATCTGAGCAATACCATGTTGGGCGGCGATGTCTCTGGACGGTATGAGGCCTCCTTTGGCTATCACCCGCTGGTTTTGCTGCTGACCTTGTTTGTAACGATCCTGACGATATGGATTTCCGCATGGCTTCCAGCAAGAAAGTTAAGCAGGTTGACGCCTCTCGAAGCGATAAAGAATACTGATGAATTACAATTAAAGCGTAAAAAAAGTTCCCGTTTGCTCTCATTATTATTCGGAATAGAAGGGGAATTAGCCGGCAACGCATTGAAAGCACAAAAGAAAGCTCTGCGGACAGCATCCCTGTCGCTTATATTTTCATTCCTCGCATTTTCGCTTATGCAGTGTTTCTTCTCCCTTTCCCGGATCAGCACAAGGGAAACCTATTTCGAGCGTTATCAGGACGTGTGGGACATTATGACCGCTGTGAAAGATACTGATGTGGACAATTTTGCAGAAACGGCGGCGGTACAGGCGCTTGACGGGATAAAAAGCGCCATTGTTTATCAGAAGGCTTCTGCCAAAAGAATGATCTCCGAAGAAGAAATGAGCGAAGATATGAAGTCTTTTGGCGGCTTTTCTAAGGCGCCTGCGAACGATGTGTCGCAGGTGGATGGCGGCTGGCTTGTAAATGCACCGATCGTTATTATGGATGATCAGAGTTTTGCCGCTTATTGTGAACAGATCGGCATTACGCCTCAGCTTGACGGAGCGGTAATCTTAAATCAGATCCGTGATGTGGCAAACCCTGATTTCCGGCATCCTGTTTTCATGCCTTATATCAAGACACCTGGTGCTGGCGAAAATGCAGTGAGTGTTTTAAGGCAGTCCGGCAAAGAGGAAATGACGGCGGAAGTCCCTGTCCTGTCTTATACGCGGGAGGTTCCTCTGTTAAGGGAGGAATATGCAAAGCTGGATTATTATGAGCTGGTGCATTTTATTCCTGTGTCCTTATGGAAAGAAATCAAGGGGCAGATCGGGGGAACAGAGAAAGACAGTTACATCTGCATCCGTGGAAAAGATGGCGCGGTACTGGAAGAATTAAATACGATACAGGATGAAATCACGCGGCTTGTCGATGGGAAATATGCCATAGAACAAGAAAACCGTATTCAGGAATATGAAACAAATAACAGACAGATACAGGGAATGATGGCTGTTTTCGGAGGTTTTTGCATTCTGCTTGCGATGATCGGCATTGGCAATGTGTTTTCCAATACGCTGGGATTTGTGCGTCAAAGAAGAAGGGAATTTGCCAGATATCTGTCGATAGGGCTGACGCCGAAAGACTTAAAAAAGATGTTCTGTACTGAAGCGCTTGTAATCGCCGGGTGCCCGATCTTAATCAGTATTCCGATTGTTATTGTTTCAGTAAGATTCATGTTGCAGACAAGTTATATGGAGGCTGGCTTATTTTTGAAGGAAGCGCCATATGTTCCGATTTTATTGTTCCTGCTGGCGATTCTGGCTTCCGTGGCGCTGGCGTATTTTCTGGCATGGCGGAGTGTACGAAAGATCAGTCTGGCAGAGGTGCTTAAGGACGATACAATGATGTAAAAAATATGGCTAATATATAATTAAGATAGTGCATATCTTTATGATATTAACTGCGCAGAAAAATACGTAAAGGAGACTGTATGATGAGTACTATTAAATTTTTAAATGAGAACTATTGGTGAGAAAGGATTCTTAACATTTTTAGCAGCACAGATTAATATGAACTGTAATTCTATGTTGATGAATGGTACGAAAGTTGCGAACTACATATACCTTGATACACAGGTGAATAAAGCAATTAGTGATGATGCACCGAATGTATATTTTGGAAAGGTATTGAAGCAGTGTGAAGGTGGAAATATCGTGCTTGGAAATATTGCAGATAAAGACTTGCTTACGACAAATCTTGAAGAGAACTGTATTCCACAAAATATTATGAATATGACAGTTGAGAACTATGATGAATTTTTAACTGAGAGACGTAAAATGATGGCAGCGTTGATACAGAAGTATTATGAGAGGCTGTAAATTTTTTGGGCACTAACTTCCGATAACAAAAATTATGTGGAAGTAAGAAAAGAAATTTGTTGTATGGGTGGTTTGATTAGCAAAAGTAAAGATTGCAGATGGTCGTATTAATTTGAAAGGTAATTTTGTGTCCAGAGAGAAGAATCACCGTTACATGACTATCTGCAACTGCATTTCTCATAATGCTGATTATCGGAAGAAAACATTTTTTCTCATTTTCCGTTCAATTTACATTCAATGTGGGTTGGATGGATTTTTTATATTCTATACCTACAAATAAAAACGCCTACAGGTAAATTGCAGGCCGAGAGCAGAAAAGGCAGGTACAGAATATGTACGAAGAATTCACAGGACAAGCCGGTTGTAATCGGAAATGACCACGGGTTTTCACTTATGCAAACCAAGCATCACATTATCATCAGTTTTGCACCGGAAGACAATATTATCATGCAGGAGGCAAATCCTGATTTTAAGACAGATAAAGATATGATTCGTGGCACCAATAAAACCATATCCTTTCGGATGCTGCATATGAAGAAGTCCATTCGTGGGAAATCTTTGGGTGAAAGTTATGAAAGGGGAGTTCGGGTTCGATAAGGGTGAGCAGGGGTTGCCCTATATTGTGGTGCAAACCTCGCAGATTTCTCAACTGGAAGTATTATAGCATTTTTGAGTGAATTGCCAATAATATGAAAAAAACATAATTTTAACTTTTTAACTTTACAAATGAAGTTAAAAAAGTTAGTATAGACCTATAAGGAGGGGGGCTTATGACAAACGAAGAATATAACAAGATTATTGCCGAAATTGAAACACTGCCAACAGGTGGTATTACTTATAAAAAGATAAATGGAAAAGAGTATGCTTATTATCAATGGCGTGAGGATGGAAAGCAACATACCAGAAGGACGAAGGATGAAGAGTTAGAACAGCTTTCTAAGCAAATCGAACGAAGGAAAGTACTTCAAAACTTAATAAAAAACATAGACAATCAGGAAAAAAATGAAGAAAAGCCGGTTTTGCAGTTTCGATGCACAGTAAGAATTGGAGAGGATTTGGAGCGTTTTGTAAAACCAGTGGCAAAGTGGGTAAAACGTGAATGTTATCAGCAACTTCATGATTATGTTTATGGAGATATACATGATAGAGTGTATATTTTGTATGGTCTTAGGAGAACAGGTAAAACAACACTGATTCGTCAGTTAATATCTGAGATGGATGCATCAATGAGAAGTAAAGCAGTGTTCATTCAGATACAGGATAGCAAGACCTTGGATGATGTAAATCAGGATTTAAAGGTTTTGGAGGAAAAAGGTTATCGTTATGTGTTTATCGATGAGGTTACACTGTTGAATGATTTTATCGAAGGTGCAGCATTGTTTTCTGATGTATTTGCAGCAAGTGGAATGAAGATAGTACTTTCCGGTACTGATTCCTTAGGCTTTATGTTTACAGAAGATGAGGAGTTGTATGACAGGTGCATTATGTGTCATACAACATTTATTCCATATCGTGAATTTGAGAGAGTGCTAGGAATTGTGGGTATTGATGATTTCATTCGATATGGCGGAACGATGAGCCTTGGTGGAAAGCAGTATAATGACACTGCCATGATTTTTGCCACTAAGAAGAGTACCGACGAGTACATTGACAGTGCCATTGCGAGAAATATTCAGCATTCCTTAAAAAACTATAAGTATGAAGGTCATTTCCGTTCATTGCGGGATTTGTATGAGAAAAATGAATTAACCAACGCAATTAACAGAATTGTGGAGGATATGAACCATAGATTCACTATGGAGGTATTGACCAGAGATTTTAAATCAAATGATTTAAGAATTTCAGCAAGCAATTTGCGAAAAGATCGGGAAGAACCGACAGATATTCTCGATCGTATTGATATTCTTAAAGTGAATGAAATGCTGAAATCTTTGCTGGAAATCAAGGATAAGGAAGAACAAAAGGTTGAAATCCAAGATGCACATCGTTACGAAATAAAAGAATATTTGGATTTGCTTGACTTAACTGTGGAGATAGAAAGCAGATGGATGTCTGATTATAATCGAAGAGAATCCAGAACAGCATTTTCGCAGCCTGGTATGCGTTATTCCCAAGCAGAGGCACTTATCAAATCGCTTATGCAGGATGATATGTTTAGAGATCTATCCTTTGAAGAGCGAAAGAGAGTAACTGAAAGAATAATCGATGAAATTAAAAACAGAATGATGGAGGATATTCTTCTTTTGGAGACAAAGCTTTCTAAAAAGAAATGTGAAGTGTTCCGCTTGCAGTTCGCGATTGGCGAATTCGATATGGTGGTGTTTAATCCGGATGAGGGCACTTGTGAAATCTATGAAATTAAGCATAGTAAAGAAGTTGTTCCCCAGCAGTGTAAGCATTTGTTAGATAAACAAAAATGCAAGGATACGGAATTTAGATACGGCACAATTACTGGAAAATATGTGATTTATCGTGGTGCCACAACATCCCTTGTTCAGGAAGGAGTGGAGACACAAGAAGATGTGATGTATCTGAATGTGGAAGAGTATTTGAAAAATTTATAGAGTGTAGTTTGGATAAATGGAAAGGATGATGCAATGAGTAAAATATGATGAAGCGGCATTGATAAAGCTGATAGGTTTGCAACAGGAAATGATAGATTGGATAAAAGCGTATATTATTTGGCATGCTGAAATCGCCTAATACATATTTTTTCGCATAATTTGATAATACATTAGGCGGGAACTGGAAAAATATTGATTATCGCCTAAAGGAGTGGTATAATTAGGCGAAAAGAGAGGAACTAGGCGAATGCGGATTTTTAATTATGCTAATTTAAAAAATTACAGATGGGATTCGGAAATTCTTGGATTGGTAGCACAGATCCATGAGTTTAAAGGTAAACAGGAATTATATCTTAAGCAGAAACCGGCCGCACTGGAAAAACTGATCGAGATAGCAAAAATACAAAGTACGGAGGCTTCCAATAAGATTGAAGGCATTGTTACGACAAGCACCAGGCTTCAGCAGCTTGTTATGGAAAAGACAACGCCAAGGAATAGAGATGAAGAAGAAATTATGGGGTATCGGGATGTTTTAAATACGATCCATGAGAGCTATGAATATATCCCGATTCGTTCCTCTTATATTTTGCAGCTCCACCGGGATTTATATCAATATTCACAGAAGGATATCGGGGGAAGGTTTAAGAATACGCAGAATGTGATAGCTGAAAACCACCCGGATGGAACCCAGACAGTGCGATTTATCCCTTTGGTGCCTTATGAGACACCGGAGGCAATCGATTCCATCTGCAATAATTTCAATCAGGCAATCGATGCCTGCATCGTGGATCCGCTGGTATTAATTCCGATCTTCATCAATGATTTTCTGTGCATCCATCCATTCAATGATGGAAATGGCCGGATGTCCCGTCTGCTTACCACGCTTCTTTTATATCGGTGCGGATATGTTGTGGGGAGATATATCAGCTTGGAGAGTAAGATAGAAAAGACGAAAGAAAAATATTACGATGTATTGGAACAGTGCGGAAATGGCTGGCACGAGAATGAAAATGATCCGGCGCCATTTATAAAATATATACTTGGGATTGTGCTGGCAGCTTATAGAGATTTTGAGACTCGAATTAGTCTAGTGGAGGATAAACTGCCCGCAATAGAAATGGTCAGAAAAGCAGTTTTTGAAAAAATCGGCAAATTTACGAAGAGTGAGATCATGGAACTTGTGCCGTCCCTGTCTAAGGCTTCCGTAGAAAATTCGTTGACACAGTTGATGAAAGACGGGGTTATTGACAGGCATGGAAAAGGAAAAGCGACATTCTATACAAGGGCAGATGTGTAGGAAAATAACGAGTCCGTTTTTGGGGCACCTAGTGTGATAGACTGCTCTTATTAAAGGAAAGAAAGGAGAATTTTATGATAAAAATACTTTTCATCTGCCACGGCAACATCTGCCGTTCCCCCATGGCAGAATTTATTTTCAAAGACCTGACCGCAAAACGCGGCCTTTCCGGTCGCTTCCACATCGAATCCGCCGCCACGAGTTCCGAAGAACTCGGCAATCCGGTCTACCCGCCGGCGAAAGCGGAGCTTGCGAAGCACGGGATCAGCTGCAAAGGCAAAACGGCGCGGAGGATCCGCAGAGCGGATTACGAAGAATTTGACTACCTGATTGCGATGGAAGAATATAATATCCGCAATATGAAACGGGAATTTCCGCAGGATCCGAAGCACAAGATCTTCCGGCTTCTGGATTTCACGGATCAGCCGAAAGATATCGACGATCCGTGGTATACGCGGCAGTTCGATCTTGCATACCGCGAGATTGAAACCGGTTGTGAAGCCCTGCTGGAATATCTCGGTTTTCCGGCGGAAGAAAGAAAGGAAAACGCATAAATGCTGTATGACAGGGACATACGGGAGCCGCTTTTTGAATTTCTGGAAGAAACATACGGCAAGATCCGGATCATCGAAGAAAAGCAGATGGGGCGATCGCGCGCGGACGCCGTCATGGTTGCACCGGACGCGCTCTATGGGATCGAAATCAAAAGCGACGCGGACTCTTATGCAAGGCTGCAGAGGCAGGTCAGGGATTATGACCGTTTTTTTGATTATAATTATATTGTAGCGGGAACCAGACATGCCTATCATGTTCAGGAGCATGTTCCCCAGTGGTGGGGGATGATCACGGTGGAAGAGGAAAACGGAAAAGCGGATTTTTATGTATTGCGGAAACCCGCCCCGAATCCCGGACTGAACCCGAAAGATAAGCTCAGCCTGTTATGGAGGCCGGAACTGGCGCATATCCAGCAGTTGAACCAGATGCCGAAATACCGGGAAAAGAGCAAACGTTTTGTGATCGAAAAAATCCTGCAGAAAACAAAGCCGGAAATCCTGCGCGCGCAGATCAGCGAAGAATTATTTGAGCGGGATTACACGGCCGTATCGGAAAAAATCCAAACAGAAAATAGAGGAAAAAGAACATGAAATATAAAACAACGAACGAATGGAACCATTTTGTATTTTCGGAAGCATATGTAGGCGATCTTCAGGCGGCGAGCGGATTTTTCCACATCGTACTCGACAACGTGATCATTCTCCCGGAAAATTCCTGCAACCGGGACATCCGTCGGATGCGCGCCAACGAGCTGCTGTTTAAGATTGAAAACATGGCGGTGGAAGCGCTGATCGAGGAAGGCTTCAAGCGCTATGACGCGAACGGAAAATTGCTGGAAACGTCAGAAGACCGGCCGATCGGCGCCGATGCTTACGGGGAAACGCTGAAAAGTCTGATCGGCGGAAGCGTTTATTCTCTGGAAAAACAGGAAAATACCTACGTATTTACGATCGACGCCCCAAACGAGCGCACGTATGAAGTACGGATAGCCGGAACCGGGGATACGGAAGAATGGGAGAGGTTTTTGAATCTTGAGTAAAAGGATCATTTTTCACATCGATGTCAACAGCGCCTATCTTTCTTGGGAAGCGGCGGACCGTCTGAAACATGGCGAAACGGTGGATCTTCGGACGATCCCGTCCGCGGTCGGCGGCGACATCGAAACGCGCCACGGCGTGATACTTGCCAAGTCGATACCGGCGAAAAAATATAAGATCACGACCGGAGAACCGGTGGTGGATGCGCTGCGCAAATGCCCGCAGCTGGTTCTCGTAAAACCGAACCACGAATTGTACCGGACCAATTCCCGCGCTTTTATGGAGATTCTGAACCAGTATACCGATGTCGTGGAGCAGTTCAGCGTCGATGAAGCGTTCATGGACATGACGGGAACCGCCCGGCTGTACAGTGATCCGGTCCAGACTGCGGAGCAGATCAAAGACCGGATCTGCCGGGAACTGGGCTTTACGGTCAACGTGGGGATTTCCTCCAATAAGCTGCTGGCCAAAATGGCGAGTGATTTTGAGAAACCGAACCGTGTTCATACGCTCTTTCCGGAGGAGATTGAAAAAAAGATGTGGCCGCTTCCGGTCGGCAGTCTTTTTTTCGCGGGGCGGTCGGCGGAGCGCACCCTGTACCGGATGGGAATCCGCACGATCGGGGATCTGGCCCATGCGGACCGCAGAGCGATCGAAAAAGCGTTAAAAAAGCACGGCGAGATCCTCTGGCAGTATGCGAACGGGCTGGATGATTCCCCGGTGGAAAACGAACCGGCGGATAACAAGGAATACGGAAATTCCACGACCATTCCGTATGATGTCACGGATCGGCAGACTGCGGAGCACATTCTGCTTTCCCTGACGGATCATGTCTGCATGAGGCTTCGGAAAGACGGCGTCCGGATCGAAACGGTAACGGTTCAGATCCGCTACAGCGACCTGACGCGAAGCTCGCACCAGTGCGCGCTGGAAACGGCGACGGATATCACGCAGGAAATCTACCGGAAAGTGTGCGCCCTGTTTCAGGAAATGTGGGACAAAAGACCGATCCGTCTGCTCGGCGTTTCCGGAAAAGTCAGTCAGGGCGCCGACAGCCGCCAGCTGAACCTGTTCGACGATACGGATTATGAAAAACTGGAAAAACTGGATCAGGCGATGGATCAGATCCGCAGAAAATACGGTTCCGGAGCGGTCTGCCGGGCCTCTTTCCTCGAACAGAAGCACTGATGGAAAGCATTTTTTTAGAAAAAATCTTGCAATACTTGAAATGTTGTGGTATAAGTATGCATATCATAAATGATGCAAAGCGTTGAAGGAGACTCTTATCTTCAGACATCGACAGGAATACGGCGTCACCGACTGAGAGCGCCGTTTGAAAGAGGAGACAAAGGGAACGCTCCGGAGCAGACCGGCTGAACCGGATGCAGAAGCAAAAGGCCGACAGGACAACAGGAAGCGGCATTTCTGCGGCGCAAGTAGGCAGGTACGTATGTGCACGTTACGCACAAGAGTGGAAGGAAGGACTGCGGTCCGGACTTCAATGCGGGTGGTACCGCGGGAATGAAGATTTGTCCCGCCCCGGAACAGGATTTTTTCTGTTCCGGGGCGTTTGTTTTTTATTTAACAGGAAAAGGAGTGACAGCAGCAATGGAATTTATCAGTGGGATCAGCAAAAAAGAAGCGCTGGAGATCGGCGAGATCCTTGCCGGAGATTACGAAGGAAAAAATATCAAGATCCGCGGAGCCGTTCATACGATCCGCGACATGGGCGACGTGGCGTTTCTGGTGCTGCGCAAGCGCGAAGGGCTGGTACAGTGCGTTTACGAAGAAGGAAGATCGCAGTTTTCCCTGAAAGAATTAAAAGAAGGGGACACAGTGGAAGCGGACGGAACTTATCAGACCGAGGACCGCGCGCCGAACGGCTTTGAACTGCGCCTCGATCATGTCCGGATCCTTTCGGAACCGGCGGAGCCGATGCCGCTTCCGATCGCGAAATGGAAGCTCAACACTTCGCTGGAAGCGAAGCTCAACAACCGCGCGGTTGCTCTGCGCAATCTTAAGGAGCGTGCGGTTTTCCGCATTCAGGAAGGCATTACGAGAGGGTTCCGCGATTTTTTGTACGGGGAAGGCTTCACCGAGATCCATACGCCGAAGCTCGGGGCGAAAAGCGCGGAGGGCGGCGCGAATCTCTTTAAACTGGAGTATTTCCATCATCCGGCCATTCTCCAGCAGAGCCCGCAGTTTTACAAACAGATGATGGTGGGCGTCTTTGACCGCGTATTCGAAACGGCGCCGGTCTTCCGTGCCGAGAAGCACAATACCAAGCGCCATCTGAACGAATATACCAGTCTGGATCTGGAAATGGGTTATATCGATGATTTTACGGATATTATGGCAATGGAAACGGGATTTCTGCAGTACACCATGCGGCTTTTACGATTGGAGTACGCAAGGGAGATCAAGCTGCTGGATCTGACGCTTCCGGATGTGGAACGGATTCCGGCGGTGCGCTTTGACGAGGCAAAGCAGAAAGTTTCGGAAAAATATGACCGCGCCATCCGCAATCCGTATGATCTGGAGCCGGAGGAGGAACAACTGATCGGCAGGTATTTTAAGGAAGAATGCGGCAGCGATTTTGTATTTGTCACGCATTATCCGTCCAAAAAGCGTCCGTTTTATGCGATGGATGATCCGGAGGATGAAACGTATACGCTGAGCTTTGACCTGCTGTACAAGGGTTTGGAAATCACAACGGGCGGACAGCGGATCCACGATTACCATATGCTGCTGGAAAAAATCGCAAAACGCGGGATGGAAACGGAAGGCATGGAACATTATCTGTCGGCGTTTCGATACGGGATGCCGCCGCATGGCGGTCTTGGGATCGGCTTGGAGCGTCTGACGATGCAGCTGATCGGAGAAGAAAACGTGCGCGAGGCGACGCTGTTTCCGCGGGATTTAAGCAGATTAGAGCCGTAGGACGTCAGAAAAGGAGGAAAATATTTTGAAGCATATCGGAACGCAAACGCTTACAACCGAACATTTAACACTCCGGTGTTTTACCATAGAGGACGCGGAGTATATGTATGAAAACTGGGCAAAAGATCCGGAAGTAACCACGTTTTTGTCATGGCGGGAATATAAAAGCGTCGCAGAGGTACAGGAAATTTTGTCCCAATGGATCGCAGAGTATGAGCGTTTGGATTATTACAACTGGGCGATCGAATTAAACGAGCTGGAGCAGCCGATCGGAAGCATCAGCGTCACTCATGTGCTGGAGCAGATTCAGGCGGCGGAGGTCGGCTATTGTCTTGGAAAAGAGTATTGGAACAAGGGTTACATGTCGGAGGCGCTGGCAAGGGTGGTGCAATTCCTTTTTGAAGAGGCTGGCGTAAACCGGATTCAGGCGCAGCATGACAAGGCAAACCTGTATTCCGGAAAAGTGCTGGAGAAATGCGGATTTCTCTATGAAGGAACGCGGCTTCAGGGCGGTTATAACAACACCGGTATCTGTGACCTGTGCCTGTACGGGATCGTGCGGGAAGCGGAAATTTCTCCGGAGGAAACAGAGGAGGTCGAGGAAACGCACAACACCGTTACTAAGGTAGCGGCGGAAGACGGAACCATGAAAAACGTCATTTCGGATGATACGATCGAATACGTCGGAATTCTGGCAAAGCTGGAATTAATGGAAGAAGAAAAAGAGCAGGCGAAAAAAGATATGGGCGAGATGCTCGATTACATCGATCAGTTAAACGAACTGGACACCTCCGGCGTAGAGCCGATGTCGCATGTTTTTCCGGTTCATAATGTGTTCCGCGACGATTTGGTAACAAATGGGGACGGAAGCGCGGATACGCTGGCAAATGCCCCGCTGCAAAAGAACGGCGGCTTTCAAGTGCCAAAGACGATCGGTTGAACGATGCAGAATGGGAGGATGCAAAAATGAGTTTAATGAGTATGACGGCAGTAGAGCTTGGCAGAAAAATAAAAAACCGAGAGGTTACGGCGGAAGAAGCGGCGCGCGCCGCATTGGAGGCGATTCACGCAAAGGAAGGGCAGATCGGCAGTTTTGTTACGGTTGAGGAAGAAAAGGCGCTGGCGCGTGCAAAAGAGGTGCAGAAGGGCATTGACGACGGCACGTTTGCCGGTCCGCTGGCGGGCGTTCCGGTAGCGGTCAAAGACAATATGTGTACCAAAGGGATTTTAACCACTTGTTCTTCAAAAATTCTGGGGAATTTTGTACCGGCCTATACGGCGGAAGCGGTAAAACGGCTGGAGGCTGCGGGAGCGGTCATCCTCGGCAAAACCAATATGGATGAATTCGCGATGGGAAGCACGACGGAAACCTCGGCATTTCAGGCGACGAAAAACCCCTGGAATACGGCGCATGTGCCGGGCGGTTCGTCCGGCGGCTCCTGTGCGGCGGTTGCGGCGGAAGAATGTCCGTATGCGCTCGGCTCCGATACCGGCGGTTCCATCCGCCAGCCAAGCGCATTCTGCGGCGTGACCGGAATCAAGCCGACCTACGGTACCGTATCGCGTTACGGTCTGATCGCATACGGTTCCTCACTCGACCAGATCGGGCCGATCGCGAAGGATGTTTCCGATTGCGCGGCCGTTTTGGAAATCATCGCCGCGTATGATAAAAAAGATTCGACGTCGGTAAAACGGGAGGATCTGAAATTTACGGACGCCCTGCTCGACGATGTAAAAGGCATGAAGATCGGAATTCCGAGAGATTACTTCGGGGAAGGCATTGATCCTGAGGTCAAGGAAGCGGTGCTTGCGGCGGCAAAGACGCTGGAGGAGAAAGGCGCGTCGGTCGAGGAATTTGACCTCGGACTGGTCAAATACGCCATTCCTGCCTACTATGTCATTGCCTGCGCGGAGGCAAGCTCCAATCTGGCGCGGTTCGACGGTGTCAAATACGGCTATCGGACGCAGCATTACGAAGGTCTGCACAACATGTACAAAAAATCCCGTTCCGAAGGCTTTGGCGCGGAGGTTAAGCGGCGGATCATGCTGGGTTCCTTTGTTTTAAGCTCCGGTTATTACGATGCGTACTATTTGAAAGCGCTGCGCGTCAAAGCGCTGATCAAAAAGGCGTTTGACGATGCGTTTGCCAAATATGATGTGATCTTGGGACCGGCGGCTCCGACTACGGCTCCGAAGCTGGGAGAAAGTTTAAGCGATCCGATTAAAATGTATCTGGGCGATATTTATACGGTTTCGGTCAATCTGGCGGGACTTCCGGGAATTTCCCTTCCATGCGGCATGGATTCCAAAGGACTTCCGATCGGAATGCAGTTGATCGGCGACTGCTTCAAGGAGAAAAACATCATCCGTGCGGCATACGCCTTTGAACAGACCAGATCGTACCGGCACAGCCCGCTCTCCGGCGCTGCGCAGCAGAAGAACGGGGAGTGCAGAGATCGCGCTGCGCAGCAGAAGAATGAGGAACGCAGGGATAGCGCGGCGCAGCGGAAGAACGGGGAATGCAGAGATCGCGCGGCGCAGCAGAAGAATGAGGAATGCAGAGATAGCGCGGCGCAGGAAGGAGGAAAATGCGATGAGTAAAAATTATGAAACCGTGATCGGACTGGAAGTGCATGTGGAACTGGCTACGAAAACCAAGATCTTCTGCGGCTGTTCCACAGCGTTCGGCGGAGCGCCGAACACGCACACCTGTCCGGTGTGTACGGGAATGCCGGGTTCGCTCCCGGTCTTAAATAAACAGGTCGTGGAATACGCGGTCGCGGTCGGGCTTGCGACCAACTGCACGATCACCCAGTACAGCAAATTTGACCGGAAAAACTATTTTTATCCGGACAACCCGCAGAACTATCAGATTTCCCAGCTTTACCTTCCGATCTGCCGGAATGGAAGCGTGGAGATCGAAACGTCCGCGGGCAAAAAGAACGTCCGGATCCACGAGATCCACATGGAAGAGGACGCCGGAAAACTCGTGCATGACGAGTGGGAGGACGTTTCCATCGTCGATTTCAACCGTTCGGGCGTGCCGCTGATCGAGATCGTTTCCGAGCCGGATATGCGTTCCGCGGAGGAAGTCATCGCGTATCTGGAAACGCTGCGCCAGACGATCCAGTATCTGGGCGCTTCCGACTGCAAATTAAACGAAGGCTCCATGCGCGCCGACGTCAACCTGTCGGTTCGTGAAGCAGGATCTGCGCAGTTCGGAACCAGAACCGAGATGAAGAACTTAAACTCTTTCAAAGCGATCACCCATGCCATCGAAGGCGAGCGGGAGCGCCAGATCGAACTTCTGGAAATGGGCAGAAGTGTTATTCAGGAAACGCGCCGCTGGGACGACAACAAGGAATCCTCTTATGCGATGCGTTCCAAAGAGGATGCGCAGGATTACCGTTATTTTCCGGAACCGGATCTGGTGCCGGTCATCGTATCGGACGAATGGATCGAAGAGATCCGTTCCCGCCAGCCGGAACTGCGTCCGCAGAAGCTGGAGCGCTACAAGAAAGAGTACGATATTCCGGAATACGACGCAAAGATCCTGACCGGATCCAAGCGCATGGCGGATCTGTTCGAGGCCGCGACGGCGATCTGCCAGAAACCGAAGAAGGTTTCCAACTGGCTGATGGTGGAAACGATGCGCCTTTTAAAGGAAAACGAGATGGATGTCGACGATCTTTCGTTTTCGCCGGAACATCTGGCGAAGCTGATCGAACTGACCGACGCGCAGGTGATCAACAGCAGCGTTGCCAAGGAGGTCTTTGAAGCGGTTTTCCGCGAGGATGCGGATCCGGAGGCTTATGTCGAGGAAAAAGGCCTTAAGATGGTAAACGACGAAGGGGCGCTGCAGAGCGTGATCGCACAGGTGATCGCGGACAATCCGCAGTCGGTTGCGGATTACCGCGGCGGCAAGGAGAAGGCGATCGGTTTTCTGGTCGGCCAGACCATGAAAGCGATGAAAGGAAAGGCCGATCCGGCGATGGTCAACCGGATTTTAAAGGAACAGCTGCAAAATTCATAGAATCTTAATAGTTTCTTTCAGGAAAATTATTTATAATAGAAGCAGCAGCCGGTAAGGCGGCGGGAAAGGAAGGGAACAGGATGTACGATGAACAGGCGCTTGCCGTGATCCGGGAGGTACAGAAAGCGGTGACAGGGAAGGACGACTGCATCCGGAAGGCGTTTGCCGCGATCCTGGCGGGCGGCCATATTCTGATCGAGGACGTGCCGGGAGTCGGGAAGACGACGCTTGCGCTTGCGTTTTCGCGGGCGATGGATTTAGACAACCACAGGGTTCAGTTTACCCCGGACGTCATGCCGGCGGATATTTTAGGCTTCAGCATGTATCAGAAGACCACGGGACAGTTTGTCTATCATCCGGGCACGATCATGTGCAACCTGTTTCTGGCGGATGAGATCAACCGGACCTCCCCGAAAACGCAGTCCGCGCTTCTGGAAGTCATGGAAGAGGGCGTTGTCACGGTGGACGGCATCGGCCGCGAAGTTCCGAAGCCGTTTATCGTGATGGCGACGCAGAACCCGAAGGGCAGCGCGGGAACGCAGCTTCTGCCGGAATCCCAGCTGGACCGTTTTATGATCTGCATGAGCATGGGCTATCCGGATCTGAAAGCGGAAGTCGAGATTGCCCGCGGGAAAAGCCTGCGTTTTCAGGCCAAACAGGTGCAGCGCGTGCTGACGGCCGCCCAGCTTCTGCAGATGCAGAGTTATGTGGAAGAAATTTTCATGCATGAGAGCATTTACAAATACATTGTCAAACTGATGAGCGCAACAAGGGAAAACCCGTACATCGATCTGGGCATCAGCCCGCGCGGAACGATCGCCTGCGTGCGGATGGTGAAAGCGTGGGCGTTTCTTCAGAACCGGAATTACTGCGTGCCGGAGGATGTGGAGGATGTCTTTTTCGATGTAACGAAGCACCGGATCGTGTTAAACACCAAGGCGCGCGTTTCCCGTGTTCCGGTAGAAAACGTCTTGTCCGGCATTTTATCGGAGATCCGCCAGCCCACGTCCTATATGGAGAAAGCGGGGAGCCGTGCTTAGCTTTATCCGGGGATTGGCGCTGGCGGGCGTTCTCTTTTATGTGGCGCTGATCTACCATAGCACATCGATCGCATTGCTCGGGATCTTGTTTTCCCTGTTGTGGCTTGCGGCTTTTGTCAGCCTGTGCTTTCAAAGGAGCCGGATGGGATTTTCCCTCGTTGTTCCGATCGCGATCGCGGAGCCGGGGCGCCCGGCGGAGGTTCAGGTCCGGGTGAAAAACCGCGGCCGCATGGCCTGTATGAAGATGAAGTTCCGGCTGGACGCGGGAAACCGCATGGAAAGGCGCACCTGCCGGAAATGGCTGTCTGCCGGAAATGCATTCCCCGGGAAAAACTGTTATGCGTTTTCTTTATCCCTGCCGGGCGCGGGCTCTTACCGGATCCGGCTGGGAAAAGTCCGGATCTACGACATGACCGGGCTTTTTTATCTGGAATGGAAAAGCGCATACGCATCATCCGTTTCCGTACTGCCGGAGATCGCGTCCGTTCCGGTGCGCCTGACCGGCGCGGTCCGCAATTTTTACGGAGATGCGGATGTTTATGATGAACAGCGTTCAGGTAATGACAGCAGCGAGACGTTTGTGATCCGCCCGTTCCGCGACGGGGATAAGATCCAGAGTATCCACTGGAAGCTGAGCGCAAAGACCGACGAATGGATGGTGCGGGAACGGAGCCTGCCGAAAGCGTGCCCGGTGGTGCTTTTTCTGGAATACCGGAAGAAGAAACAGAGCCGGGATCCCGCGCTGCTCTGGCAGATCGCGGCGGGAATCTCGTTTTCCCTGATGGATCAGGGATGCCCGCATTATGCCTGCTGGTTCAGCAGCAGCAGAAAGGGCATCGTCCGTCTTCGGGTAGACGACGAAGAGAGCTTTTATCTGTTCCTGACCTGGTGCATGGAAGATCTGGCGCCGCTGCCGGGCGGCAGCTTAAAGGCGCTTTATCAGGAAAATCATCCGGGCGAGCGCTGGGTATATGACCTTCGCCTGATCGACCGGCCGCCGGCCGTGCTCATCAAAAACGGCGAACCTGCGGCGGCTTTCCATTCGAACCGCTGGAAGCAGGAACTGGAAGAAACTGAACTAATATTATAAATAGTATGCCTTACCTGCCTATATCCGAATAAATCCGGTACAGGCAAATTCGGCATACGATCAAGCAATCGATATGAAAAAGAAAACCGCTCTGCACTGGGATTACCGTGCAGAAACAAGAGGGACAATCAAATATCTGCTGGCGCTCTGCCTGTTCGGCGGGCTGATGCTTTGGTCCGCGCTCTATATGCTCTACGACCTGTTTCCGGAGTTTCGGCTGAACGGAAAAGGCGTTCTTCTGGCGGAGCTTTCCGCGGCGGCGCTGGTGCTGTTCCACCGGGGCTTTCTCCGCTATGCGCAGAGGAAAAGGATTCCTGTCCTGTCCTCGTTATGGATCCTGGCTCCGGTGTCCGGGATCTATCTGCTTGGATTCCTGCTCTGCTATCTGACGAACCGGAAGATCCTGACAGACGGGACGCTGGGAATCGGAGCGGTTTTCCTCAAAGCGTGGAATTCCTATTACAAGACCGCCCTGCCTCTTCCGAAACAGAATACGGCAGCCATACCGGAAGCGCTTGCATTCTGGCTGCTTCTGCTGTTTACGGTATTCTGGCTCTTGGCGGAAATCTGGCAGAAGGCGCTTTTTTTGACGGCGCTGCCGGTTACGGCGCTTGCCGCCGGGCTTCTGGTTGGGAAAGCTCCGGGCTGGCAGGGGATCGCGCTTTTTGTATTCGGGATCCTTCTCGAAGAAGCCGGGGAAGGGGAACATTACGCAGCTAACCGCCTGAAACGGAAAGAGATCCACCGGCTCCGGCAGCAGACGGTTCCGCGCCTTGCGGTGCTGCTTGTGTGCCTTGTCATGCTTCTTACGGCGGAGCACCTGTTTTCCCGCCCGGTGGGGCAGCTGATGGAAAAATCGCCGGACATGTTGAAATTCCAGAAGAATCTGGAAACGCAGCTCACATCGGCATTTGTATCGCCGCTTACAACGAACCGGGAGAATGTCAGCAACCGCACGCCGGAGTATTCGGGCAGAGAAGTCATGACGGTGGAGCTTTCGCAAAAACCGGAAGGGAGCGTTTATCTGCGCAATTTCTACGGCACGGATTATGAGGACGGAAGCTGGAACTGCGATCTTGCGTCATTCCAGAGCGCTGCGGAAAAGGAGGGCTTTGATCCGACGGAAGCGGCGCTTGTCGTGAGCGGGCACCCCGGACAGATCCTGTTAGAACAGAAAGAGGAGGAATTGGAATACCGGATTTCCTATAGACGCGGGCTCGGACGGGAAGCCGCGCTTCCTTATTATATATATCCGGAAGAATCGGACGGCCTTTCCTTTTTCGGGGAAGGGCGGGCGAAACGGAAGCTGTTTTCGGGAAAGCTGGCCTTTCGGGGATCGTATCTTGCCGACGGGGAACTGATGGATCTGGAGATGTTTGCTCTGGACACCGAACCGGATGACGAAGAACGGGAGATCTTAAACTGGTATGACGGATATGCAAGGAATTATCTGCAAGATTCCGACCGGGTTCCGTCGGCAGCGGATCCGTATCTCTTTTATCCGTATTATGATTATGTCTCGGAGAATGATTTGGCGGGCGTAAAACCGTATCTGCAGAACTGGGAACGGATCTATCTGGCCTCCGTTGTCTGCGATTCGCTGAGGCAGAAGTGCAGTTATCATTTAAAGCTGCAGCCTTTGCCGGACGGGATGGACGCCGTGGAGTATTTTCTTTCGGAAAGCCAGGAAGGATATTGTATGCATTTTGCGAGTGCGGGAACGCTGCTCCTTCGGGCATTCGGGGTTCCGGCGCGTTACGCATCCGGCTATATCGTAAAGCGGAGTGAATTTGAACAGGGTTCAGATGGAAAATTTACCGCAAGTGTCAAGGATTGGAACGCACATGCGTGGACGGAGATCTATCTGGACGGCATCGGCTGGGTACCGATCGAGATGACGCCGGGCTATGAACCGGGAAGAAGCTCGCTTCCGACGGTTTCGGACGGGGACGACAGGACGGATTCCGTTTCTGAACCGGAATCAGAATCGGAGAATACCAGACGGAAGAACCGGAGACGGAGGCAGAAACGGAACCGGAATCAGAATCGGAAACAGAAGCCGAGACGGAGACGGAAAACGAAGCCGGGGGAGATCCGTCACAGATCGGAACCGGATCAAAAGGCGGTGCGGGAACGTTTGGAAGCATCGGGAAAGGCGTCCTGTATGCGGTACTGCTTCTGCTTCTGGCGTTTCTGCTGATCCGGCAGGGCATCCGGTTCAAGAGGCGCTATCGGATGCAGCTGGAGCTGGAATTTTCCAGACGGCAGTACCGGAAAGCGGTCAGACGGATCAGCCGCCGGATCTATCAGCGCCTGCGGCGCACCGGCAGAATCCGCGGACGGATGCCGACAAACAGGGAATACGAACGGCTGCTTGCGGAGTGTTTTCCGCAGATTGTCAAAGAGGACTGGAGCCGGTACATGCAGATCACAGGGAAAGCCGCTTTTTCCGCGGACGGCGTGGAAGAAGAGGAGGCGCGCTTCTGCTGGCGCATTTACCAGGAAATTATGAAAGAAAAATGAAAAGAGTGCTCTGTGGCTTGAATTTCGGGAAAACGTGTCTTATAATACTTTCATCGGCGGACGCTGATCCGTCGTCCGGCCGAAAGATACAAGGAATCAGGAAAAGGAACAGGTGGGGAAACCGTTATGTCAGAGAACAATAATAACGAAGAGTTACATAAGGAGTCGGGAGAATACGAGGACGTCTGCTATATCTGCCGCCGTCCGGAGCACACGGCGGGCAGGATGATCCGCATTCAGGCGGGAATCTGCATCTGCAGGGATTGTATGCAGAAGACCTTTGATTCCATGAACAGCGGCGGGATCAATTTCAGCGACATGCTGAACATGAACAATATCAACATGGAGAAAATGCCGAAGATGCCGAACATGCCGAATATCAGCATGATCAATTTATCGGATCTTGCGGGCGGGATCCCGGAACGCCAGAAGCTGAAGAAGAAAAAGCCGAAGGAGAAGAAGGAAGCTCCGGTGCTTGATATCCATTCGATCCCGGCTCCGCACAAGATCAAGGAGAGCCTGGACGATTATGTGGTCGGACAGGAGCACGCCAAGAAAGTAATGGCGGTTGCAGTTTACAATCACTATAAGCGCGTGATGTCCGATACGGACGACGGCGTGGAGATCGAGAAATCCAATATGCTGATGATCGGGCCGACCGGATGCGGCAAGACGTATCTGGTGAAGACACTGGCCCGCCTTCTCGATGTGCCGCTTGCCATTACAGACGCCACTTCCCTGACGGAAGCCGGTTATATCGGCGACGATATCGAGAGCGTGGTCAGCAAACTGCTGGCGGCGGCGGACAACGATGTCGAGCGCGCCGAGCACGGCATCATCTTTATTGATGAGATCGACAAGATCGCCAAGAAGCGCAATACCAACCAGAGGGACGTCAGCGGCGAATCCGTCCAGCAGGGAATGTTGAAGCTTTTGGAAGGGGCGGAAGTGGAAGTGCCGGTCGGCGCGAGCAGCAAGAACGCCATGGTTCCGATGACGACGGTGGATACGAGGAATATCCTCTTTATCTGCGGCGGCGCGTTCCCGGAACTTGAAGAGATCATTAAAGAGCGTCTGAATAAAGAAGCCTCGATCGGCTTTCAGGCGGATCTGAAGGATAAATACGACGGCGACGAGAATATCCTGCAGCAGGTAGCCGTAGAAGATGTACGCAAATTCGGCATGATCCCGGAGTTTTTAGGAAGGCTTCCGGTGATGTTCGCCTTAGAAGCGCTGACGGAGGATATGCTCGTCCGCATCCTCGCGGAACCGAAGAATGCGATCGTCCGCCAGTACCAGAAGCTGCTGGCAATGGATGAAGTCAAGCTGATGTTCGAGGACGAGGCGCTCCACGCCATCGCGGTGAAAGCCAAGGAGAAGAAAGTCGGAGCGCGGGCGCTGCGGGCGATCATCGAAGAATTTATGCTGGATATCATGTATGAGATCCCGAAGGACGACAATATCGGCACCGTGACGATTACGAGAGATTATGTGGAGAAGAAAGGCGGGCCGCTGATCCAGATGCGCGGCATTCCGGCGCTGCCGGGGAAAGCGGGAGCATCGGGCTAAAGTTTTATCAGGTTTTACAGGACGGCATGATTTCGGTCATGCCGTTTTTGCGTCATGGAAATTCTGCCGGGTTGCCGAGTTATAAATTGCCGTGCCGCAAAAAGTCCTCGACGGCTGCAAGGTTTCATGATCGTATGCGGAACCGAAAGGAACGCGCCGCCGCTTCCCGGCATATCATAATAGGAAGAAGCAACGACAAGGAAATGCAAAATATCCTATGAAGAATCTGCACTACTTACAACAGGAAGCAGCAGAGAAAGGGCAGCTTCGGATCCGCGTCAATGCCCGGTCCGGCGGCCTGCCGGTCAAAAATGCGCGGATTGCGGTTTCGTATACGGGAAATCCATCACAGACCATCGAGGAGGTAACGACGGATGAATCGGGAAACAGTGAGATCCTTACTCTGGATGCTCCGCCGCTTGAATATTCCCTGGAGCCGTCCGAACAGCAGCCGTACTCCGAATACACGATCGAAGTCACGGCTCCGGGATACCGTTCCGTCAATATTTCGGGAATTGACGTCCTGCCGGAGGAAATGTCGCTTCAGAACGTCGAAATGGATCCCGAAGATGCGGCGGGAGATCCGCTCGAAAATATTGTGATCCCGGCGCATACGCTCTACGCGGAATATCCGCCGAAGATCCCGGAGGAAGAGATCAAAAACGTCAACGACACGGGCGAGATCGTTTTAAGCAGAGTCGTGATCCCGGAATATGTGGTCGTACACGACGGAGCGCCGTCCGACAGCACGGCGGCGGATTACTATGTGCGCTACCGGGACTATATCAAAAACGTCGCATCGAGCGAGATCTATGCAACGTGGCCGGACGCGGCGATCCGGGCCAATGTGCTTGCCATCATGTCGTTTACCTTGAACCGGGTATATACCGAATGGTATCGGGGAAAAGGGTATCAGTTTACGATCACCTCTTCCACGGCATACGACCATAAATTCATGCCGGACAGGAATTATTTTGCGACAATATCCGGGATTGTGGATGAAATGTTTGAAAATTACCTCTCGCGCCCGGACGTCACGCAGCCGATCCTGACACAGTACTGCGACGGGCAGAAAGTGACCTGCCCGAACTGGATGACACAGTGGGGCAGCAAATATCTGGCGGATCAGGGATATTCCGCGATCGAGATCCTCCGCAATTATTACGGAAATAATCTTTACATCAACACGGCGGAAGGCATTTCCGGCGTTCCGGCATCGTGGCCGGGGTATACGCTGACGCCCGGATCCACCGGAAACAAAGTGCGCCAGCTTCAGGAGCAGCTTGCCCGGATCTCGAAAGCCTATCCGGCGATACCGTCGGTGACGCCGGACGGGATCTACGGAAACAGCACCCGTCAGGCAGTGCAGCAGTTCCAGTCGGTGTTCGGCCTGCCGGTGACGGGAGAAGTGGACTACAAGACCTGGTACGAAATCTCGGCGATTTACGTCGCGGTTACGCGGATCGCGGAGCTGTCATAAAACAACAACTGTTTTCGATACGAAAGAGGCGGAATATGGAACGATGGGTAGTCATCAATAAAAAAGCGGATTTTTCCGCGATCGGGGAAAAATTCGGGATCGATCCGGTCACGGCAAGGCTGATCCGGAACCGGGATATCGTTGAAAACGAGGATATCCGCCGCTATCTGCAGGGCGGAATGGCGGATCTGTATGATCCGCACCTGTTGAAGGATGCGGTTCATCTCGTGGAAATTTTGCAGGATAAAATTCAAAAAAAGCTGCCGATCCGCATTATCGGGGATTATGATATCGACGGAGTCATGGCTTCTTACATTTTGAAAAAAGCGCTGCTGCGCTGCGGAGCGGACGTCAGCGTGCAGATCCCGGATCGGAAAAAAGACGGCTACGGCTTAAACCGCGCCCTGATCGAGCAGGCGAAACAGGACGGCATGGATACGATCCTAACCTGCGACAACGGGATTTCCGCCCTGCCGGAGATCGCCTATGCGAAATCGCTTTCGATGACGGTGCTCGTCACGGACCACCACGAGCTGCCGTTTACGGAGGAGGAGGGCCAGAGACGCGAGCTGCGCAGCGAAGCGGACGCGGTCGTAAATCCGCACCGGCCGGACTGCCCTTATCCGAACAAAGAGCTCTGCGGCGCGGCCGTCGCATGGAAGATTGTCTGCCTTCTCTATGAGAAAACGGGCATCGATCCGCGGGAAGCGGAAGAATTTCTGGAAAATGCCGCTTTTGCAACGGTGGGGGACATCATGTGCCTCCAGGGCGAGAACCGGATCCTGGTCAAAGAGGGGCTAAAGCGCATCCATCATACCCAAAATGAAGGAATGAAAGCGCTGATCACGCGCTGCGGGCTTCTGCCGGAGCAGGTCGGCGCCTATCATTTCGGGTATGTGCTCGGGCCGTGCATCAACGCCAGCGGAAGGCTCGATACGGCAAAACGCGCGCTGGATCTGCTTTTGACGGAAGATCCGGCCGAAGCAGGACGGGCGGCGGAGGAACTGGTCATTTTAAACGAGGAGCGCAAGGCGATGACGGACCGCGGGGTGGAACTGGCGCGGGAAGTCTATGAACGGGAAGGATACGACGCCGATCCGGTTGCCGTGATCGAGCTGCCGCAAACCGATGAAAGCATTGCCGGGATCATCGCCGGAAGGATCCGGGAGGAATATCACAAACCGGTTTTTATCCTGACGCAGGGCGAGGGCTGCGTGAAAGGCTCCGGCCGTTCGATCGAAGCCTATTCCATGTACGAAGAGCTGTGCCGCTGCGGGGATCTTCTGCTGAAATTCGGCGGCCATCCGATGGCGGCCGGACTTTCCATGCAGGAAGAGCATGTAGGGGAACTGCGGCGGCGGCTGAATGAAAACTGCCGCCTGACAAAAGAGGATCTGATGCCGAAGATCCGGATCGACGTGCCGATGCCGGTGGACTATGCGAATTTGGAACTGGTGCGGGAATTTTCCCTTCTGGCTCCGTTCGGGAAAGGGAACGGACAGCCGGTTTTTGCGGACAGGGATCTGCGGATCGCGCGGATGTGGATCGTCGGAAAAAACAAAAACGTGCTGCGCCTTAAGCTGGTTTCTTCGGGCGGAAAGCCCCTGCAGGCCATTTATTTTGGGAATATCGACAATTTCTGTGACTATTTTTCCAGAAAATTTGGAAAAACAGAGGTAGAGCTTGCGATGAACGGGCAGGAAAATAAGATCTTGCTATCGATCGTGTATGCGCCGAAGATCAACGTCTACCGGGACTGCGAAAGCCTGCAGTTTGAAATTCAGTATTACCGTTAAGAAGCTGTTGCGAAAAGAGTTCGGTCATTGTAAAATAGAAGAGATGGAGGCAATTACAATGTTTGGAAATAAGAAAAAGATCAGTCAGGAAGAATATGACCGGATGCAGGGCTCTCTGGAACGGGGCGGGCAGATCATCGGCCAGCTGGTGGAAAAGAAGGGGAACGTCGAGGCGGATTTTGCGGAGACGCGGGAATCCCAGCGGCAGATGTGGACAGACTTACAGCAGATCTCGGAGAATCTGAAATCGGTGTCGGAAGCCGCCAACCAGAACGCGGAATCGGCGGTGGAACTCTCCCGCGTGATGAAGGAGCACCGGAACGGCCTGCAGCAGGCGGAGCGGGAATATATCGGAGTCTGTGAGAAATTAAGGCAGCAGACGGAGGAAACGGAGCGTCTGGTGGAGGAGAATAAGCATTTTACCACTCCTTCCAAGTATTTAAACGAACTGCCGGACACACTGAAAGAACAGAATCAATCTTATCTGGAGAAGCTGGCGGGGATGCTGGAATACGGAAAGCAGATGACGGTGCTGGCGCTGAATGCGGCGATCGAGGCCGGGAGAATGGGGGAATCCGGCCGTCAGTTTGTAGCCGCGGCGGAAGATGTCCGCGTCTGCGCGATGCAGTATGAAGAAGCGGCAAGGGGGCTGCGGGAAGAGATCCTTGCGAAAAACGATCAGATCCATGAACTGGAAGAGACGGTGCACCATCTGGTCGGCCTGTTGAAAGACAACAATGTTTCCACGGCGAAGCTGATGCGCTCCTGCCAGAACAACCTTAAGCATGTGGAGCAGTCCTCCACGGTACGCATTTTTTCCGATGATGTTGCGCCGATGAAGGAGCTTCTGGGGAAAATGCGGAGTACCGAGGAGGAAATGGTCAAATACGGGGAGCGCAACCAGATGCAGATCGGGGATATCGAGGAAGAGATCCGCACGCAGGAAAGGAATATGCAGGATATCGAGGATACGATCACTTCGGTGATTACGGCGGCGGCGCATTATCGTCTGCACTGACCGGCGTATCGGATCATTAGGAGAAGGGGGGAGGCTATGATCACAGAAGAGTTTTCTTTCCCGTCCAAAGACGGGAGGACAAAAGTACATGCGGTCCGGTGGATGCCGGATTCCGGAGAATTTCATGCGATTCTCCAGATCACGCATGGGATGCAGGAATATATCGAGCGTTATATTCCGTTTGCAGAGTATCTGACCAAACAGGGGGTTCTGGTCGTCGGGCATGACCACGTCGGCCACGGAGAATCGGTCGTTTCGAAAGAAGAATGGGGGTATTTCGGAAGGCCGGTGCCGAGCAAGATCCTGACCGGGGACATGCATACGCTCCGGAGGTCGGTGCAGAATGTGTACCCGGGCGTACCGTATTTTATGCTCGGGCACAGCATGGGTTCGTATCTGCTGCGCAAATATCTGGCGTCCCATGCGAAGGGGCTGCGCGGAGCGGTCATTATGGGAACCGGATTTGAACCCGTCAATAAGACGAAAATGGGCATGGCGACGGTGAAGGCGATCGCGGCCCTGCGCGGCTGGCACTACCGGAGCCGCTTCGTGGCAAACGCTGCGTTTGGCAAACCGTACCGGCGTTATGACCTGACCGGAAAGGATCCGGCGAACAGCTGGCTGACGAAGGATGAAAAGATCGTAAAGCAATACTATTCGGATCCGAAGTGCTGCTTTACGTTCACCTTAAACGGCTATATGGGCCTGTTTGAGGCGGCGCTGGTTTCCTGCAGCCGGGAGGGCGTTGCGCGGATTCCGAAAGATCTGCCGCTTTTTCTGGTGTCCGGGGCGGATGACCCGGTCGGGAATATGGGCGCGGGCGTCCGGAAAGTCTATCATATGATGCGGGACGCGGGGATCGAGGATGTGACCTATAAGCTGTATGAGAACGACCGGCATGAGATCCTCAACGAAACGGATCGGCAGAAGGTGTACGAAGATATATACGCCTGGCTGCATGTGCGGGAACTGACCTAGTAAATAGGATGGCCGGCAAAAAGGGGTTCGGCTCAAAGCTGGCTGGTGCAAAAGGCGGCCCGGCATAAAATGGCCGGGCCGGAAGATGAAACAACGATGATATTGCGAAAAAGAAAAAGCGCCGCAGCGGGGAAATCGTTCCCTTCTGCGGCAGTCTTTTGGCGGATGCGCACCTCGCTGTGCAATTCCGCTCGGGCGCCAAGCATCCGGCAAGCCGGATCTTGGATCAGAAAGCCGCGGCTTTCCCCCATTTGTGTTTATAAACCACCCAGTACATGATGCCGGCCAAAAGGAACGCGGTAAAGACATCGAAGGTGGAATGCTGCTTCAAAAACATCGTTGCGAGAATGATGCTTACGGTAAGGACAAAGGTTAAGATCTTTGCAATCCGGTGCCCTTGAAACTCCCGGCTCTGCGCAACCGCAAAGAAAACGCCGAGCGAGTTGTACACATGGATGCTTGGAAACAGGTTCGTCGCCGTGTCGGCGGAGTAAAGCAATTCGCACAGCATTGTGTAGAAATTATGGTGCGCGAAATAATAAGGCCGCAGATAATGCCCGTTCGGATAGATCGTCGAAATGATCAGAAAGATCGTCATTCCGGCAAACAGGAACGCGCATAACCGGTAGTATTCGCTCTTGTTGTGGAGTGCGAAGTAAGCGATCCCCCATGCCACGAAACCGAACCACAGCAGGTACGGAATGATGAAATATTCGCAGAACGGGATCTTGTCGTCCAATGCGGTGTGGATGATATGGAAATCCGTGGTGACTGTTTTCTCTACATATTGAAACCACGCCAGATAGAAAATGAAATAGGTCAGTATCAGCAGATGCTTATACTTTTCATAGAAATCAAGAACCAGTGTTTTTGTTTTCTGCATTTTGATCATCCTCCTGTCTGCTGCATTATAGCACAGCATTTTTTCATCGACAATTCTATTTTGCGTATCTTAAGAAATATTATGAAAATCTTAATAATTCGTTCGATTTTGGGTGCGCCGTTTGTGCAAAACTACAATTCTTTTTATCCGTTTATTGACTTTCCAAAACATGCTAGTATAATGAATAATACGCAGAAAAGGCCGGTGCGCGCCGATGGGGCCGCCGGGCGGATACCGGTTTACGAAAGGATGAAGGAATATGAAGAAACTTACGATGAAGGAACTGACACTGAAAAAAAAGCTTCTGATCGCTGCGGCTGCGCTGGCGGGAATCCTGATTCTGGTCTATGTCGGGTTCTCTGTTTATTTTATGAGGCATTTTCATTTTCATACGACAATCAATGGAATGGATGTTTCCGGCTATTCGGTAGAGCGGGTCAAGAAAGAGACAGAGGAGCGCGTATCCGCCTATGAGCTTCAGATCGAAGAACGCGGCGGGGAAACCGAACAGTTAAAGGGCGCGGATTTTTCCCTGAAACCGGAATGGGACGACAGTTTAAAAGAGCTGATGGATCGGCAGAACGGTTTTACATGGGCGGCTCATTTATTTCAAAAAGACAATCTGGAGAACCAGACGCTTGTTTCTTACGACAGCGGGGAACTGAAATCCGCAGTCGATGCCCTCTCCTGCATGGATGCCGAAAAGCAGGTCGCGCCGGTCGATGCGACGGTGTCGGATTATCAGGAAAACGAGGGATATACGCTGGTTCCGGCGGTTCAGGGAACGACGGTTGAGGAAAGCAGCATGTTAAGCGGCGTGGAAGATGCGGTCAACGGGCTTTCCGAGCGGTTTTCGCTGGAAGATGCGGACTGCTATGTAAAACCGGCCGTAGACGACGACGATGAGAAGCTGTTAGCAACCATTGATACGCTGAACAAATATGCGGACAGCGTGATCACGTTTCAGGTAGGGGACAGTACACAGGTGCTGGATATTTCCACTTTTCACGACTGGATTTCCCTGTCTGAAGATATGGAGCCGGTGATCGACGAGGAAAAAGTGGATGCTTATGTCAAATCCCTTGCGGACACCTATAATACCTGTTACGGCGCAAAGAACCTGATGACATCTTACGGCGTTTCGGTCAGCATTTCCAACAGCCACTATGGCTGGAAAGTCGATAACGACGCGGAGAAGGCCGCAATTCTGGAAGAGATCCGTTCCGGAGAGCAGACCAGCCGCGACCTCCACTATTCGATGACGGCGCAGAGCCATAGCGGGAACGATTACGGCAATTCGTATGTGGAGATCAACCTGACCGCGCAGCATTTGTTCTTATATGTAAACGGCGGCCTTGTTACAGAGAGCGATTTTGTGTCGGGGAATCTTTCCAACGGCAATTATACGCCGACGGGCGTTTTCGGCGTGACTTATACCGAGCGGAATGCGACGCTCAGGGGGCCGGGCTACGTGCAGCCGGTTGCGTTCTGGATGCCGTTCAACGGGGATGTCGGGATGCACGACGCAACATTCCGCGGGGATTTCGGCGGCACGATCTATAAGCGCAACGGTTCCCACGGCTGCATCAACCTCCCGTACGGTGCGGCGCAGACGATCTTTGAACATGTATCGGCCGGCTTTCCGGTTCTGGTGTACGAACTGCCGGGAACGGAAACCGCCAAGGGAATTGCCATGGATCAGGGATACGCCGTATCCAAGGAAATCCGGGAGATCGGTGACGTGACGCTGGAATCCGAGGGCGCGATCGCATCTGCACGCGCAAATTACGATGCGCTTTCCGATCAGGCAAAAGCATATGTCACGAACTATGACGTGCTGGCCTATGCAGAGGAGACGCTCGAAAGGCTGAAAGAGGAAGCAGAGGCGGCTGTGGTGCAGTAAACGGGATTAGGCCGTAAAGCAGCGGATCTGTTTGTATGAAAACAATTCGCTGCTTTTTCTTTATCCTTTTGTATGCCTTTATTTTATAGAGAAGAGGTTGATCGATGATGGAAAAATTACTGAAAAACCGGATTCCACGGCATCAAAGCCCTGCGGGAATGTTCGGATATCCGGATCGAAAACAGCGATATCATATCAAAGGAATTCGGCTGGTCGGTCAGAAACATGATCATGAAAGATACCTCCGCGCAGAGTGAATATTTTATGATGAGATCTGAAAATCTGCAGTTTGAAAACGTAAAGCTGGACGGAAAATATTCGTTCCAATATATCACGGATGCCGTCTTTGAAAATTGCGATTTTAACACAAAGGACGCTTTCTGGCACGCCAGAAACGTTGTTGTCAGAAACAGCATGATCCGGGGCGAGTATCTTGCCTGGTACTGCGAGAATGTCACGTTTGAAAACTGCACGATCATCGGAACCCAGCCGCTCTGCTATTGCAAAAAACTCAGACTGGTCGACTGCAGAATGATCGATACCGACCTTGCTTTTGAAAAATCCGAGGTAGAGGCGACTGTAACCACGCGGGTGGACAGCATCAAAAACCCTTTGCGCGGGACGATCGTCGTTCCGGAGGTCGGGGAAGTCATCCGGGACGATGACAGGGCCGAAGGCAGGGTGATCATCAAAGGATCGGGAAAGGCTGGAAACGCCTTGAAAAATGGTGGTGCGGACATTATAATGAATTTAACAGAATAAAAAGGAGCGGCGGAATGGAAAAAGCGTGCATATCTATACTTTTGAAAACCGCTGTATTCAGGAATTGGATCTGCCTCTCGGCGATGAAACAACAAAGATCATCTTGAATACAAAGGGAACCAAGGATGATGTTTCGCCGGAAATGAAGAAGCTGTTGGATTATATTGACGGAGAGGAACCGAAAGACAGTTACACCAGAGAACTGGATGAAGCGGTGAAGTCAGCCAGAAAGAATGAGAAATGGAGATTGGATTATATGACGCTGCAGATGCATTATCAGGAACAATTTGAACAGGGAATCGAAAAAGGGATCGAACAGGGAATCGAACAGGGAAACAAGCAGTCAGCACTCCGTATGCTTCAGGACGGAGGACTGTCGCTGGAGAAAATTGCGCTGTATTCCGGGCTTACGATTGAACAGGTACAGGAACTTGAAAAGGAACTGGAAAAGGAGCTCCAGCCGGTGTAAAGAACCCTGCTCATTACGTTTATACGAGGGAGGAATGAGATGTACGAATTAATTTTAGCTGCCGGCAATAGTTACTATATCCAGAGTCCTGCGAAGATCGGGCTTGTCCGTTTGAACGAGACGGATGTCTGTCTGATCGACAGCGGCAGTGATAAAGAGGCCGGGCGCAAGGTCCGGCAGATTCTGGATGCGAACGGATGGAAGCTGACGGCCATTTTCAACACCCATTCGAACGCCGATCATATTGGCGGGAACCGGTATCTGCAGACGCAGACGGGCTGCAGGATCTATGCGCCGGGGATAGAGTGCGATTTTACGAGGCATCCGGTTCTCGAGCCGTCTTTCCTGTACGGCGGCTATCCATGCGGGGAGCTCCGCCACAAATTTCTGCTGGCGAAAGAAAGCGACGCCGGGGAACTGACCGGGGAGGTTCTGCCGGAAGGGTTTGAGATGATCCGTCTGCCGGGGCATTTTTTTGACATGGTGGGATTCCGGACGCCGGATCAGGTGGTCTATCTCGCAGACTGTCTGGCAAGCCGCGAAACGCTGGAGAAGTACCGGATTGGATTTATCTATGATGTGGGCGCCTATCTGGAAACGCTTGCCATGGTAAAGACGCTGCAGGCGGAACTGTTCGTTCCCGCCCATGCGGAGGCTGCCGAGGATATTTCGGAACTGGCGCAGTACAACATCGACCGGGTATGGGAGATCGCCGGAAAGATCATCGAACTCTGCAGAGAGCCGCTTTGTTTTGAAAGCATTCTGCAGCGGCTGTTTACCGATTATTCTCTTCATATGGATTTTGAACAGTACGTTTTGATCGGGAGCACCGTCCGTTCGTATCTGTCTTGGCTGAAAGACACCGGCCGGCTGCATGCGCATTTTGAAAACAATCTGCTCTTGTGGGAGAGGAGCTAAATCTTTATGAGACCTATTGCCATACTCATTCCGGCAGTTTAAGAACAAGATGGATCATTTCTTACGGGCTGTAAGGCGGATGAACCATAAATATAAAAAAACCAGGGAGCCGTACACGGCTCCCTGACTTATATCATTCCGGTTCAACTTCTACCAGCCGGAAGTTTTTGATCCGGCCGAACACCGGAGGCGTGTCCATTGTAAGCCCCACGCGGATCTGTCCCGCCGGAAGCTCGACGGTTTCCAGTTCGTTGGTCACGAAGCTGACGTCCGCCGGGTAGATCTGCCGGGAGTAAGACGTTTCGCCGTTGCAGGTGATCACCGAAAGATACAAAAAGATCTTTACGTTGGTGGTATTCGTGCCGCGGTAATCCACGGAGAGCTTATAGCGTCCGGCGCGGTCTACGTGGATATCACGGTACAGGTGCAGCTTGTAATTCTGGACGGAGGAAACATAGACCTCGTTATTGTCCGTTTTGATGGTCACATCGCCGTCCGGTTCGATCCACCAGCCCTCTCCGCCCGCGGAGAAGTCGCCGTTCGGGATCAGGTTCGTCCCGGCCGGAGGGATCTGCGCCTCGTCTACGGCATAGAGGCTCTCGATATAGGCGTCGAGATCCGGGATCGGCGGATGCTCCGGATCAAAATCGCGAAGTGCGGCAAGCGCCGGAAGCGCTTTGCAGTCGCGGTCCATCAGGCTCATGTTCTCTCCCCATGTGCCGTAGCCGCGGTCCGCCAGGCACAGCGGTTCCCAGTAATAGACGCCGCCTCCCATATGATCCGGCATGGAAGCTGCGATCTGCAGGACGATCTGCAGGGATTTTGCCTGTTCCTCGATCCCGGCCGGAAGGCCGGCGTTGCGCATGATCTCCTCCGGAACCTGTCCGCCGTCGCAGATCCGCCACGGATGCGCCGTCTCAACGACATAGACCGGGACCTTGTAGCGCTCGATCAGCTGGCGCATGGAATCGCGCAGATCCATAAACGTTCCGTGCCAGAAGGAATAGAACGAGATCCCGATCGCATCGATCGGATCAAGACCCGCGGCAAAAACGGCATCGAACCAGTCGCGCAGATAGTAGAAGCGGCCGCCCTGATCGAGATGGATCATAACATCGATGTCCGGAGAGATATCGCGCACAGCGCGGATCCCGGCATTTAGCAGAGTGGCGATATTGCTGTACTGCGGGTAGGCACCGTCCGGAAAAAGAAGCCCGCTGCGGATCTCGTTGCCGATCTGGACCATATCCGGAAGGCAGCCCTCTTCGCGCAGCCGGGAAAGGACGTCATGGGTGAAATCATAGACCGCCTGCGTAAGTTCCGGGAAAGACAGATTCTCCCATGCGCGCGGTTTCCGCTGCCGGGCGGGATCCGCCCAGAAATCCGAGTAGTGGAAATCCAGAAAGAAATGCAGGTTGTGCGCCTTGATGCGCTTTCCCATAGCGATCGTATCGGAAAGGCCGCAGAAGCCCCGCGCTTCCGGAACCGCGGTCGGATCGTTCCAGATCCGGAGGCGGATGGAGTTGACGCCGTGCGCCGCAAGAAGCGCAATCGGTTCCATCTGTTTGCCCTGTTCGTCAAAAAACACTTCATTGGCAGCAAGATACTCCGGCAGGGAAGAAATATCCGCTCCTTTTAAAAAATTTTTCATATTTGATAGATTCTCCTCGAAAAAATTGTTATAGTTATTATAGCATTATTTTTTGAATGAGCAAATAACCTTTTTCGGGAAAATACGTTTAGGAGGAAAATATGAAGATTATACACTGTGCAGATCTGCACCTCGATTCAAAGATGTCGTCGAATTTTTCCCGCGATCAGGCAAAGGAGCGTAGGCAGGAGCTTCTGCGGACCTTTGTCCATATGGTGGACTACGCCGCGATGCACGGCGTGCGCCTGATCCTGATCGCCGGAGATCTGTTTGATACGCGGAATGTGTCGGCGATGGCGCGGAATATGGTGCGGGATGTGATCGAGAACCATCCGCAGATCGATTTTCTGTATCTGCGGGGCAACCACGACGATGACAATTTCCTGGCGAAGCTGAAAGAAGTGCCGGACAACCTGAAGCTGTTCGGGGACCGCTGGACTTCCTACACCTACGGGAACATCGTGATCTCAGGGCTGGAGCTTTCGCGCGAGAATCAGGCATACGCCTACAACTCGCTCGTGCTGCCGCATGACACCTACAATATCGTCATGCTGCACGGGCAGGTCGAGGATTACCGGAGTAAAAACCGCGCGGAGCAGATCAGCTTAAACGATCTTAAGAATAAGAATATCGACTATCTGGCGCTGGGGCATATCCACACCTACCAGAGCCAGAAGCTGGATAACCGCGGCGTGTACTGCTATCCGGGCTGTCTGGAAGGGCGGGGCTTCGATGAATGCGGGGAGAAAGGCTTCGTGGTGCTGGACATCGACGAAGAGACGCTCAACGCGGAAGCGCGTTTTTCCAGCGTATCCTCGCGCACGATCTATACGCTTCCGGTGGATATCACGGGGGTGATGACGACGAACGAGGCCGCACGGCGCATCGAAGAGGAGATCAACCGCGTCCACTATTCGGCAAGGAGCCTCGTCAAGATCCTGCTGACCGGGAGCATGGATGTGGAATGCGAGCTCAACTGCGACTATCTGCTGGATCTGTTTGCCGATTACTACTATCTGGTCCGGATCGAAGACGCGACAAGCCTTCAGATCCGCTACAGCGACTATGAAAAGGATGCATCGTTAAAAGGAGAGTTTATCCGCACGGTACTCGCGTCGGATATGGAGGAATCCCAGAAGTCGGAAGTGATCCGCTGCGGGCTTTTGGCATTGTCAGGAGAGGAGATATAAGACGTGATTTTACGAAGCTGCTATATAGAAAATTTTGGAAAAATATCGGAACTGCGCGTGGATTTTCATGACGGGATCAATGTCATCAAAGAGCCGAACGCCTGGGGCAAGAGCACGCTCGCCGCGTTTATCAAGGTCATGTTCTTCGGCTTCGATTCCCGCAAAGAACCGGGCGCGTTTGAGAAAGAGCGGACACGTTACCGGCCGTGGCAGGGCGGCGTCTACGGGGGAGAACTGGATTTTACGCTGGGGAGCCGGACGTACCGGATCAGCCGGACGTTCGGAAAGACGGAGAAAAGCGATGAATTTCATATCTATGATCTGTCTACGAACCTCGAAAGCGTGGATTTCAGCAGCAACATCGGCGAGGAGATCTTCGACCTCGACAGCGCTTCGTTCAAACGCAGCATTTTTATCGCGCAGAACGACTGCGAGAGCCATACCTCGGACGCGATCAACGCCAAGCTCGGAAATCTGGCCGAAAATACGAATGACATCAACAACTATGAAACGGCGAAGGAGCGCCTGAAGAGCGCCGCAAACCAGCTTTCACCGAACCGTTCGACCGGCAGCCTGAAAAAGCGCCGCAACCATCTGACCGAACTGGAAGAGGATCTGAAGAGCTTCGATGCGGCGGACGCGGCGATGGCGGAACTGAATTCCCTTTTGAAGGATTCGGAGAAGAAAAAGGAAGAGCTTTCCCAGCAGAGGGATTTTTACGTCAAGGAACTGCGCCGCGCCAGCGAAGAGAGCAGGCGCAGCGAGCAGAAGAAGATCTACCAGTCGCTCTGTGAGGATTATGAGGAAAAACAGGAAGTGGCGGCGGCGATCGAAGAGCTTTTCCCGAACGGGATTCCGGAAGAAGAGGAATTGAACGCGAGGGCGAAGACCGCGCGCAGGCTGGAGGAGGATCTGGCGCTCTTAAAGCACAGCCAGATGACGGTCGGGGATATGGAAGAGCACAGCCGGCTTTCCGAGATGTTTTCCGGTTCGATCCCGACGGGGGAGAGCATCGACGAGACGCTGAAAAAATGGTCCGAAGTGCCGCGGATGCGGGAGGAGCGCACGCGCCTTTTAACCCAGCTGACCGAACGGGAGAAGACCGCGCCGCAGGAGGAAAGTTTTCCGAAAGAAAAGGCCAAAAAGACGAACAGCCTGATGAATCTGGGAATCATTCTGGAAATCCTGGGGCTGGCGGTCGTCATTCTGGGATTTGTCCTCCGGAAAAAATTTGTCTATTCCGATTTTCTGCCGTTTCTGGGCATCGGGCTTCTGGTGATCGCCACGATCCTGGTATTTGACGGGATCCATAAGAAGCGCCAGAGCGAAAAGGAGATCTACGTCCGCCAGCTGGAGTGGAAAAAGGACAGGCACACGATGGAAAAAGATATCCACGATCTGCAGCGGCAGAGCAGCGAGACGGAGGAGCGCATCCGGGAGATCACGGCGGGAACCAAGGCGTTTCTGGAAGGATACCGGATTTTCTGCGATGCGGATCAGTATGCGCAGATGCTGTTTGAATTAAAGGGAAATGTACAGGAATACAAGAGTCTGGCGAAGCGGCAGGAAGTCTGCGAAGAAGCCTCGAAGCGCTGCAAGGAGCAGCGGGCCGCCTTAGATTCGTTCGGGCGCACCTACGGCCTGATGTTCGGCGACGATATTGCCGGTGACATCACCCTGCTGCAGACGGAATCGGCGCGGGCGCGGCTGGCGCTGGCGGAGGCGCAGAAGGCGAAGCGCCGGAAAGAGGCGTTTGAAGCGGAAACCAATGTGGAAGAGCTGTTTGAGGTTTCGCAGGATGCGGACAGCTTAGAGGAGATCAACCGCCAGATCCATGTGCTGGACGAGGAAGTCGAGAAGGTCCGCAAGGGCATCGAACTGTATTCCCGCCAGATGGAAGATCTTCAGGAGCAGATGGATCTTCGGGATGAAAAGGAGCAGGAGCTGAACGATAACCGCATTCTTCAGGAAGAGGAAACCAGAAAGTACGGCATCGTCATGCTGACGCAGGAGTATCTGCAGCGCGCCAAGGAGCAGTTTACCGCGCGTTACATGGAGCCGCTTTCCAATGCGTTCCGCAAATATTACCGTCTGCTGGCGGGGAGCGAAGAGGACGACTGGATGATCGACGCCAATATTTCGGTGCGCCGCAAGGAGCAGGGCGAACTGCGGGAAACCAAGTGGCTTTCCGCCGGATATCAGGATCTGCTCGGGATCTGTATGCGGCTGGCGCTGGTAGACGCCATGTATCAGGAAGAAAAGCCGTTTCTGGTGCTCGACGATCCGTTTGTCAATCTGGATGAGGAGAAAACGGCGCACGGAATGGAACTGCTGAAAAAAGTGGCGGAAGAATACCAGACGATCTACTTTACCTGTCATCAGAGCCGCCAGCCCGGCATAGAATGATGTGACAGCAGAACGAGGCAGAAAAGTCAATGGATTGCAGCACCGTCATTCCTTCCGAAGAAACCTATGAATTTATTGTAGCGGCCGATGAGGCGCAGGGGCAGAGCTTTCTGCCGGAGTGTATCCAGCGGATCAACAGCAGATATTCGGTGTGGTATTACAACCGCGCCGGACTGCCCCGGATGTCCGTCGACGCTTATACCTATTCCGCGATCCCGAAGTGTTTCGGGCTGGTAGAGAGCACGGGGCTTGAGGTCAGCGGAATCCTGAAATTACAGAATCAACCCGCCCTGTCTTTAAACGGACAGGGTGTTTTTATCGCCGTGATCGATACCGGGATCCGGATCGCCGATGATGCGTTCCGCAGCAGCGACGGGAGCACGCGGATCTTTTCCGTATGGGATCAGACGCAGACGGCGGCCGGGGCGGGCATGGATGGTGCCGGACGGGATGGCATAGGGCTGGATGGTGCCGGAGCGAATGGTGCAGGAACATCCGGCACCATCCGCCTCGCTCCTCCGGAAGGTTTTCTCTACGGAGTGGAATATAGCCGGGAGCAGATCAACGCGGCTTTAAGGGGCGAAGATCCGGACGGATCCGGGATCGGACGGGATGAGAACGGGCACGGAACGTTTCTGGCAAGTCTGGCGTGCGGGAGCAGGGACGCCCGGAACGGTTTTACGGGCGCGGCCCCGTATTCCGAACTGATCGTAGTAAAACTCAAAGAAGCGAAGCGGTATCTGCGGGAGTTTTATTTTATCCCGGAGGATACGCCCGCGTATGCGGAAAGCGATATCATGGCGGCGGTTTCCTATGCCGACGGGATCGCCCGGAGGGAAGGGCGGCCGCTTGTGATCTTTCTGGGGCTGGGAACCAACAACGGAAACCACGCGGGTTCGGCCCCGCTCTGCAGCTATCTGGATGAACTCTCTTCGGTCCGCCACCGCGCAGTCGTTGCGGCGTCCGGAAACGAAGCGGGGCGGAGGCACCATTTTTCCGGAATGGCGGATTCCATCGGGCAGCCGTATCAGGTGGAGATCAATGTCGAGGCGGATATTCCCGGTTTTTATGCGGAAATATGGGTGCCCGCGCCGGAACTGTCCGCCGTATCCGTGCAGTCCCCAACCGGGGAAGTCGTGCCGAAGAGCATTCCGGCCGTCGGCGGCAGCCGGAATTATACGTTTGTGTTTGAAAATACAAAGCTCTCCATCGATTACCGGACCGCGGGAAATCTCAGGCGGGATCAGCTGATCTTTCTGCGCTTTACCGATGTGGTGCGCGGGATCTGGGTGATCAACGTGTATCCGAAGAATCTGGTGAACGGGAATTTTAATATCTGGCTTCCAATGTCGGAAATGCTTTCGCAGGACGTCTTTTTCCTGAAACCGGATCCCAAGATCACGCTGACCATGCCTTCGGATTCCCGGCTGGCGATCTCGGTGGGCGGCTATAACAGCGCGACGGAATCGCTGTATCTGGATTCCGGCCGGGGATTTACGGCGGACGGCGTCATTAAACCGGATTTTCTGGCTCCGGCGGTCAATCTGCTGGGAAAAGGGCTGCGCGGCGGCTATGTGGATTTTACGGGAACGAGCGCGGCCAGCGCGATCACGGCGGGCGCGTGCGCTCAGATCCTGGAATGGGCGGTGACGCGGGGAAATGCCGTCGGGATCAATTCCGTGGATATCAGGAATCTTTTGATCCGCGGGTGCGAACGGAATCCGCAGCAGGAGTATCCGTCGCCGGAACAGGGATTTGGGTATCTGGATGTGTACCGCGCGTTTCTGAGCCTGCGCTGAGTGCTTTCCGCCAAAAGGGAAAATGGCTGCCGCACTAAGTAATTCGTGCGGCAGCCCCTTGGCTTCCAATCCACTAAAAATGTACTGAAAATAGACGGGTGCAATCATAGCAAAAAAACATACAGAATTTATTCTTTAGTACTGATATAAGAGGCAGATACAGGTTGTGCCTGCACCCACTGTCCAAAAGACGATATAATCGCCAATGGATAATTCATTTTCTTCTACTGCTCTGGCAAAAGCAAGGAAAGGGCTGGTCGTGCCAGTATAGCCGAATTCGTCTCCAACGAATGTAAATTTATGAATGTCCTCGTGCAGTTGCTCACATACATACTCAATATTTTTCTGTGCAAATTGGGATAAGAAATATTTTTTAATGTTGCTTGTTGTTAATTCATTTCTGAATAAAGTATCTTCAATGGATATTTTGGCGCTATAAAATGCGCCGTCTAAGTCAAAATTTGTCCATTTTACGAGCTTATCTTCTGTCTTAAGATTTTTATCATGTATAACGCGTGTCATGCCTTTTGCTGGAAGCAATATTTTGTCATGGTTGCTGGAATTAGTATAGACATCTGAATCTATAAATCCGCGTTCTGTGTTAAATACGTTTTCCAGCATAACCGCACATGCGGAGTCTCCGAAATTTGAATAAGAAATGGCTTCCGTATAACGGGAATATCGATTCAACTGATCAGAGCCTACAAGTAGCGCGTACTTAACATTAGGGTTATTACGCATGGTTCGTGCAATCTGCTCTAGTGCGACCAGCATTCCGGCACAATTAGCATTCAAGTCGTATACCATACATTTTTGCCCTGCGCTCAATAAAGAATGCAGTTTTAATGCGTTGGAAGGAGCGATATATTCAGGTGTGCCGGAAGAAAATACCAACATATTTAACTGTGAGGCTTTCACATGCGTTTTTTCCAGAACATCTTTTGCAGCATTATATCCCATAGTCAACATAGTTTCATTTGGGTTTTCTGAAATATAGCGGTTATGCCGCCCGGTTGCTTGTAAGAGTCCGCTGATATCCGTTCCAAGTTCCTTAAAATGTTCAATGAAATATTCGTTATCTACTTTATGTTCCGGGTGGTAATAAGCAACGCCCATAATCAAACAATTATTTTGCATGTAAGCAGCCCCTTTCTCGTTATCATAATGATATGCATAAAATCTTATGCATCCTGAACATTGGTGTTTAAGATACCGGAGAGATGATCAATACTTTTTTGCACAGATACCATAGCTTCAATTACGGTTTCTACAGATGTCACCTGTTCTTCTGTGGAAGCGCTGATTTTTCTAGTTGATTCGGCAGACTTTTCGGAGATTTCTGCCAGTTTTTGTATAGAAACAATCATTGTTTCTTTTAAGGATGTGATGTTGTTTAATTCGGCGTTGACTTCGCCGATTGCATGGATAACATCCTCTGAAGATTGTATCATGACTTTGAATACATCAACAGTGGCGTTCAGCTGTTCGGAAGATGCAGAAACAATGGAGCTGTTGTAACTCATCATATCTTTTGTAGAACCGACGATCTCAACAATCTCTTTTAAAATCTCATCAATCCGCTGTGTAGATTCAGTGGACTGTTCGGAAAGCTTCTTTATTTCATTTGCCACAACTGCAAAGCCTTTGCCGGCATCTCCGGCCCGCGCTGCTTCAATCGCTGCATTAAGCGCGAGCAGATTTGTCTGTTCTGCAATGCTTGTGATCGTGTCAATGATACTGCTGATCAATGTGGATTTTTCGGATAATAACTCAATTTCTTTCAAGGCGTTTTCGGTGGATTCGATATTTTCTTTAAATTTATCCGTCAGTTCCTGAATAGCGGCAATGCCGACGTTGTTATTATCACGCAGCGTATTCATATGCGCCACAGCCTCATCTGCCTTATTTTCTGATACGATCAGTTTTTCCGCCAGCTCGTTAAAGATATTCAGGCTGCCATTCACTTCTGATGTTTGTGCATCCGAATCAGAAGCGATGCCGCAGGCAGCATTCGTAATCTCCTGTGATAGTCCGCCAAGGTCATTGAGAGAGCCATGAATGCTGGATGATGAATCTTCCAGAATTTCAAATGCCGAGCGGACCTTGTTTAGAACAGATGCGCTTTCTTCCTCTTTTGACTCTACATCCATAAACAGCTGATAGGTGCGCATGGAAATGATATATGCGGTCATTACGCCAAGCAGGTATACCAGCATAATGAATACCCATACCGAGAGATTATGCATTAAAAGGTAGGATTTTGGAAATATGATCATCGCCAGAGCGTTTACCGTAATCGTAACAATCGCGTTAGCAATGACCGCTTTCTTTTCATAATATGCAATCGACATGACAAGAATCAGAAAATACGCCTGTGTCATTGCACCGAATTTTCCATCGTTGCCGACCACAATGACAATCGCTCCCACGACCGGCATGATGGAAACATAGAGATACTTGGCGCAGGCACCTAGCGGCTTTTCAAAAGCCCGGATCAAAATGCTGAACAGGCACATCAGAAAAACAACTGCATCTCGTATCGTTCCGTTCAGAAAAAGCATGACAAAAGCAAAGGCGACAATCGGTATTGCCAGATTAGATAAAAACATGATCGTATTCATTCTCTGCTCTTCATTTTTCACTACATCTACTTGCATGGTATATTCTCCTCTCTCATATAAAATATTACATAGTGATTTCGCAGTTCTTCATAAGAGTTCGTCTTTCTAATTAAGAAGCATTCCCCTCAACTATTATTACCGCCATGAAAACTGCAAGCAGAGTTCATAATACGGTCAGATACAGACGGAACAGCTTCCGCAGAGAGAATGTAATTGCCGTTGCTGAACAGTCATGCAATGCCATGATGGAACTGGACGTACCCGTGTATCCATATTTTCTTAACAATTATAGCAATTTAAGCCATATTTTGTCAACGATATGTATAATAATAATAATAATAATAGAAAATTTCGAAAAAATGTAGCAAATGAGGATTGAATTTGTCGGAATTGAGTGTGTATTGTAAAGGTAAGCGGATTTCTGTATAATGGAAACATGTCCTCCCGCCCGTTTCATTCGCAAAGCCGCGCTAACGCGCCTGCCTTTGCCCATAAACTGGAGAATCTTAAATTTTCGGAAATCTTAAATTTTCATGAATTTGTTGGTATTTGGGGGCAGGTTGTTATATAATAGTAATATTAATTTATCCAATCGGGAAAAGAACCGGGGAACGGGGCTTGGAACCGATGGAAGAGTACGGAGAGATTTCATGACAATGAAAGATTTAAACAGTTATGCAGCAGAAAAACAGCAGATGTGTATTGATAATGATACGATATCCAATACGCTTTTTCAGGAGTACGGCGTCAACCGCGGTTTGCGCGATGAAAACGGCAGGGGCGTTTTAACGGGGCTGACACGGATCTCGCGGATCGATTCTTTTAAGGAAGAGAACGGGAAACAGGTTCCGTGCGACGGGGAATTGTGGTATCGCGGATATAATGTCCGGACGCTGGTGCGCACGCTCGGGAAAGAGGAATACGGCTTTGAAAAGACGGCGTACCTTCTTTTGTTCGGAGATCTGCCGAACCAGCAGGAACTTCTGGAATTTTCCGGGGTGCTCGGCAGAAGCCGCACGCTCCCGACGAATTTTACGCGGGATGTGATCATGAAAGCGCCGTCGAAAGATATTATGAATTCCATGACGCGGAGCATTCTAACGCTTGCGTCGTATGACGGGAATGCGTCGATGGGCGGGATCGACAACTGCATCCGCCAGTGCATCCAGCTGATCGCGATCTTCCCGATGCTTGCGGTTTACGGCTACCACGCCTACAACCACTACGAGAACGATTCGAGCATGTACATACACCGGCCGGATCCGATGCTGTCCACGGCGGAGAATTTCCTTCGGATGCTGCGCCCGGACAACGCCTACAGTCCGCTGGAAGCGAAGGTTTTGGATGTGGCGCTGATGCTTCACATGGAGCACGGCGGCGGAAATAATTCGACTTTTACCACAAGGGTGGTGACTTCCGCAGGAACGGACACCTATTCGGCGATCGCTGCGGCGATGTCCTCCCTGAAAGGGCCGAAGCACGGCGGCGCGAATATCAAGGTAATGGAAATGATGAACGATATCCGTTCCCATGTCAAAGACTGGGAGGACCGGGACGAGGTACGTTCTTATCTGTCCAAAATGCTGGACGGGGAAGTGTTTGACCGCAAGGGCCTGATCTATGGAATGGGACATGCCGTGTACTCCCTTTCGGATCCGAGGGAGCGCATCTTCCGGGCTTATGTGGAGCGGCTGGCCGCTGCCAAGCATGAGGAGAAAAACATGAACCTCTACAATTTGATCGAAGAGCTTGCGCCGGAACTGATCGCAGAGAAGCGCCATATCTTCAAAGGCGTCAGCCCGAACGTCGATTTTTACAGCGGTTTTGTTTATGAAATGCTGGGAATCCCGATGGAGCTTTATACGCCGCTGTTTGCGATCGCGCGGATCGTAGGCTGGAGCGCGCACCGTCTGGAGGAAATGGTCGGGATGAATAAGATCATCCGCCCGGCTTATAAGAGTGTGATGGAGGAGAAAGAATAGAATGGGAACAGCACAGGAAGAAGATTTTTACAAACAGGCGGACGGCGGCGTATGCGCCGCGCAGGGATTTACGGCGAACGGGATCCATTGCGGGCTTTATCCGGATCCAGAGAAAAACGATCTGGGACTTATTTTTTCGGAAACGGAGTGCAATGCCGCGGCCGTCTATACGACGAATAAAGTAAAAGGCGCGCCGATCCTCGTGACGAAGAAGCATCTGGCGCAGACCGGCGGCCGGGCGCGCGCCGTGGTCGTAAACAGCCGGAATGCCAATACCTGTAATGCGGACGGGGAGGAAAAGGCGCAGAAAATGTGTGAACTTGCAGCGGCAGCGCTGGAAATCGCGCCGGAGCAGGTTCTTGTCGCATCGACCGGCGTTATTGGTCAGCCGCTTCCGATCGAACCGATCGCAGAGCATATCCGCCTGCTGGCGGAAGGACTGGACGCCGGAAACCACGCCGCGGCGGCGCGGGCGATCATGACGACGGATACGTTTCCTAAGGAAACGGCGGTTTGTTTTCCGCTGGGAGGGAAAAACTGTACGATCGGCGGCATGGCAAAAGGGAGCGGCATGATCCATCCGAACATGGCGACGACGCTGAATTTTATCACGACCGATGCGGCACTTTCGGCGGAAATGCTGCAGAAAGCGCTGTCGGAGATCGTGAAGGTCACTTATAACTGCTTAAGCATTGACGGGGATACTTCCACGAACGACATGGTAAGCCTGATGGCGAACGGCCTTGCCGGAAACGACGAGATCACCGGCGAAGGCAGCGACTATGAGATTTTCAAACAGGGGCTTTATCTGGTAATGATGCGGCTGACAAGAATGCTTGCAAAGGACGGGGAAGGCGCCAGCAAGCTGCTGGAATGTACCTGCAAGGGCGCGCCGGACAAAGAAACCGCGATCATCGTGGCCAAGAGCGTGATCCGTTCCCCGCTGCTGAAATGCGCGATGTTCGGGGAAGATGCGAACTGGGGCAGGATCTTATGCGCCATCGGCTATGCGGACGCGGAATTTGACATCGGCCGGGTAAGCGTGGAACTGGCATCTGCAAAAGGCGCTATTGCCGTCTGCCGGAACGGATCGGGCGTGGCGTTTTCCGAGGAAAAAGCAAAAGAGATCCTGGGCGAGGATGAAATTTTTATCCGGATCGACCTGCATCAGGGGGATGCGGACGCGACGGCCTGGGGCTGCGATCTGACCTATGATTATGTAAAGATCAACGGGGATTACCGTTCGTAGCAAAGAGGAAGCGGCTGCATGGCGGCGTCCGGCGCGTCATGTACGCCTGTTGAGATTTCAGGAGGAAATGAACATGGAGAAAAAAATAGCATTTATCGGCTGCGGCAATATGGGCGGCGCGATGATCCGGGGGATCCTCGATTCCGGGAAATGCAGCCCGGCGCAGCTGATGGCCGCGGACGCATCGGCCGAACTTCTGGCCGCCCGGAAAGAAGAATTTCATATTTTAACGGCGGCGGACAACCGGGAGGCGGCGGAGTTTGCGGATATCCTTTTCCTTGCGGTAAAACCGCAGTATTATGCGGCCGTGATCGCGGAGATCCGGGATGCGGTAAAGCCTAAGCAGATCATCGTAACGATCGCGCCCGGCAAAACGCTGGACTGGTTAAAAGAGCAGTTCGGGAAAACGGTAAAGATCATCCGCACCATGCCGAATACGCCGGCGATGGTGAAAGCGGGAATGATGGGGATCTGCGCCAACGAATGGGTAACGGAAGAAGAATCCGCCCTCGTGCGCGGGCTCTGCTCCGGTTTTTCGGAAACGGAGATCGTACCGGAAAATCTGATGGATGTCGTGACGGCTGTCAGCGGCAGTTCCCCGGCCTATGTGTTTCTGTTTATCGAAGCGATGGCGGACGCTGCGGTCGCAGGAGGAATGGCGCGCGCGCAGGCGTATAAATTTGCGGCGCAGGCCGTGCTGGGAAGCGCGAAGATGGTTCTTGAAACGGGAAAGCATCCGGGCGAACTGAAGGATATGGTATGTTCCCCGGCGGGTACGACCATTCAGGCCGTGCGCGTGCTTGAAGAGAAGGGGCTGCGCAGCGCGGTCATAGAAGCGATGGAAAAATGCCTCGATATTTCCAGAGGAATGTAGCCGCAAACGAATAGCTTGCATTTTTTACGGCATATCGTTAGAATAGAAGCAGCGTTGGAGCAGATTGATATTCAAGTACAATGATTAAGGAGAAAGAACATGAGTCAGGCAAAAGTAGACCGTTATAAACAGGAGAAAGCAAACCGTAAAAAGACGATGGCGAGAAACCGCGTGAAGCGCATCTGCGGCATGGTTCTGGGATGGGCGATCGCAGCGCTTATTCTGTGCTGGGCGGGTTATAACGGATACCGGTATTATGAGAGCCACAGGCCGACAGAAACGTTTTTCTGCGACACTTCGGATCTGAGCGATTATATTCAGGCGTTAAACAGCGAAGAATAAGAGAAAAGGAAAAACGGATGTTTTAAACGCATCAGACGGGACTGCGGCAAGAAGCGCAGTCCCGTTTTTGAAACCATTATTTCAGCGTAATGCTGTTGTTTAAAACCGGCGTACTGTACAGAAATAAGACATCCTGCCCATCGAACGTAAGGAAGCGGTCCAGTATCGCGGGGGAAAGATAGCGGATGTCCACCAGCGTGACCGTCCGGTATCCTTCCGCCAGAAGCGGCGCAAGGCTGCTTGCAAAGGAATCGCGGAACAGGATCAGTTCTTTGTCCGAAGCGGCCGCCGGATTCTGGATGGCAAGAAGGGCTTTCGGACCGGACAGAAACATCTCGTATGGATTATCGCCCGAAAGCCGGTCCAGATCGTAGACCGGGAGCCGGGAATCGGTTTCGTAATCGTAGACATGGCAGTTTTTTAACGCATCGTTTTCCAGATAGCAGATTTCGTCCGGCGGCAGCGGGATCAGGGTTTTTCCGGAATAAGATCCGTAAAAAGGAACGTCCGCCGTGACCGTTTCATAAGAAGCCGCAAGCGGCGTGTTCATGGCGGATGCCAGAAGGGCGGCGGTATCCAGAATCCGATCCTGCCGCCAGTGGGAATCCGTGCGGTAATAGTCGGACAGTTCGAGTGTCTGGGTAATGTCGATGTATGCGGCAAAATCCGTTTGTGCCTTAAGGTCGGCGATCAGTTTCTCATAATCTATCGAAGGCTGATCGGATCCCGGCGCGGCAAAATAATTTTTGTCCGGAATAACGGAAAGGTAAATGTGCATGTTTTTGCCGGCCAGATAGCGGTCGTAAATAAAACGGAAGCGGTCCGCCGCAAACGAAACGGAGCTGGCATTCAGGGATTCCGCTTTGAACGCATATCCGCCCGCCAGATAAACTCCGCCGCTGTCGACCAGCGGAGCCCTTCCGGCAAGCCCTTCGGCGGAACGCTGCACAGTCTTTCCTCCGGCCGCCGCAGCGGCCAGAAGAAAAAGCCCCAGACAGAGGATGAGGACATGGCGTGTTCTTTTTTTCATGGCGGCACGCTATGCGATCGGTTCGTCACAGACGATCTGTGCCGAAGGATAGGCTTCCATCAGTTTGTCCTGAAACGTATCCATGATCGCGTTCTCCCCGAAAAACGCCACGATATACTGGTCGATCGTTACGATGACCAGCTTGTCCGGAAAACCGCACATCCACTGGCGCTGCAGGATGTTGTCTTTGACCGCCGCGGCGAGATCGGCGGTTTCATCGGCATTTTTCGCCTCGTAAGCGCCGCAGGTGAACGTGGTGGCGTTCATCATGTGCATGAGCGATGCCGCGCCGGAAAGGCTGTCCGCTTTTGCCGCCGGGAAACCGAGCGTTGAGTCGAGGATTTCAGTGTCGTCCAGACCGAACCGGCCCGGAGCGTCCATGACGGCGTTTTCCTCGGTCATATCGCCGCCCGCGGCAGGAAATTTCTCGTCGTCCGCGTAGCTGTTCCAGACGGTGGTCAGAAGATCCAGCGGATCTCTGACGGCAGACGGCCCGGAGGTTTTGCCGCTTCCGCTGCCGCAGGCTGCCAGTGAGAGGGCAAGCAGGGCGGACAGAAGCAGGGTTAACGTTTTTTTCATAATGATTCTCCCCTTCCTGAAATGTGATTGATAAGGTTATTATACCAGAGATTGCCGGATTGGAAACGTTTTTATGAAAAAATGCTTGCCATTCTTTCGGAATTGTGTTAAATTATCAATGTTGTGAATAAAGGCGATGGTCCTCTGTTGCGAACCGGAGTAGCATTAAGAACATCAAATAGAATCAGGAGGTCACAAGATGAACGCAAGCGAGATCATTAAGAGCATTGAAGCGGAACAGTTAAAGGAAGAAGTTCCGCAGTTTTCCGTAGGCGATACCGTGAAGGTATACTGCAAGATCAAGGAAGGAAACCGCGAGAGGATCCAGATCTTTGAGGGAACCGTGTTAAAGAAGCAGGGCGGAAGCAACCGCGCGACTTTTACGGTAAGGAAGCTTTCCAACGGCGTGGGCGTTGAGAAGACCTGGCCGCTGCATTCCCCGAACGTGGAGAAAGTCGAGGTTGTCCGCAGAGGTAAGGTAAGACGCGCGAAGCTGTTTTATTTAAGAGGACGCGTCGGCAAGAGCGCGAAAGTCAAAGAGAAAGTGGGCTAAGAACAGGCGAAAAGAGCCGGTACGGAAGCGTATCGGTTCTTTTTTCTTTTCTTTTAGGTTTTCCGGGGAAAACATCTTTTCCAACGCCGAAAAATATAGTAAGATGGTGTTAGCGCCGGGGCATCGGAGCCATGCCTGCGGCCGGCCGGGAAACCGGCGTCAGGAATCGGAGCAAAGGAGCAGTTTACGTGAGAAGAAGGCGCAACGGGCTGAATTTTGGGAAACAAAGGAAAAAATTTAACATGCCCCTGTTTAAAGAAGTGTTATCGTGGATCGGAGAGATCATCATTGTCATCGGGATCGCCTATGTGTGCATCAGTTTTTTCGGATTCCGCACCAACGTCGTCGGCCAGTCGATGGAGGAAAGCCTCTCCGGCGGAGAGCAGATCCTGGTCAATCGTTTCGTCTATCTGGTATTTCATCCGAAAGCGGGCGACGTCATCGTTTTTCTGCCGAACGGCAACGAAAAATCCCATTATTATGTGCGCCGGGTGATCGGCGTGCCGGGCGATACCGTGCAGATTAAAGAAGGGGCGGTTTATATCAACGGGGAGCTTTTGCAGGAAAGCACGGACGTCGCATCCATCGAGGATCCGGGGATGGCGTCGGTGCCGATCGAACTGGGGGACGACGAGTATTTTGTTCTGGGCGATAACCGCAACAACAGCGAGGACAGCCGCTTTGCCAATATCGGAATGGTGAAGAAAGATTACATCATCGGGAAAGCGTGGTTTCATTTTGCCTCTTTAGGGGATATGGGAAGAGTCCGATAAATAAAGAAAGAAGGAAACAGCATATGAATTATCAGTGGTATCCGGGGCATATGACGAAAGCGAAGCGGCAGATGCAGGAAGACATGAAGCTGATCGATCTGGTCATTGAACTGGTGGATGCAAGGATTCCGTTAAGCAGCCGGAATCCGGATATTGACGAACTTGGGAAAAATAAATACCGCATGATCCTGATGAACAAATCCGATCTGGCGGATCCGGCGAAGACCGCGGCGTGGAGCGCGTATTTTCAGGAAAAGGGCTGCTATACCGTCTGTCTGGATGCGCGGAGCAGAAACGGGATGAAGAAGGTCAATGACGTGATCATGCAGGCGTGCCGGGAGAAGATCGAGCGCGACCGGAAGCGGGGCATTCAGAACCGCCCGGTGCGGGCGATGGTCGTCGGAATTCCGAATGTCGGGAAGTCCACGTTTATCAATTCCTTTGCGGGAAAAGCGTGCGCAAAGACCGGGAACCGTCCGGGCGTGACGAAAGGGAAACAGTGGATCCGGCTGAATAAGAACGTAGAGCTTTTAGATACGCCGGGGATCCTCTGGCCGAAATTCGAGGATCAGGAAGTCGGGCTGAGGCTTGCGCTGATCGGCTCCATCCGGGATGAGATCCTGAACACGGATGAACTGGCGCTGGAACTGATCGGCATTTTTAAGAGGGATTATCCGGGGCTTCTGCACGAGCGCTACGGCACCGATGAGGCGGCGGAAGCGCTTCAGATCTTAGAGCAGATCGCCAAGAACCGGAAATGCGTTTCCAAGGGCGGCGTGTATGATTACAGCAAGGCGGCGGCTCTGGCCATCGAGGATTTCCGGAGCGGAAAGATCGGCGCTGTCACATTGGAGGCGGCTCCAAACGCCGGTCAGGCACGGGCGGACGCAGAGGGCGTCCGGCAGGGAGGATCGGAATAACATGAACGGAGAACGAAAGAAGATCGATGAGATCCGGCGGGAACGGAAGGAAACGCCGATCGAAGAGCTGCCGGAATTTATCAGGCGCTATGAGGACGACGCCCGGCAGGGCGTCCAATCGCTGGTGCAGGGCGCAAGAGACGCACTCGGAAAGCTTGAGGCGGAGAAGGAGCGCACCGAACGTTTGAAGCGCTACGAAAAGGAATACCGGGATTATCAATGGATCTGCGGTATTGATGAAGCGGGGCGCGGCCCGCTCGCAGGACCCGTCGTGGCGGGCGCGGTGATCCTGCCGAAGGACTGCGATATCCTTTATATCAACGATTCCAAGAAGCTGAGCGCCGCAAAAAGAGAGGAGCTTTACGATGTGATCATGGAGAAAGCCGTTGCGGCGGCCGTTGGCATGGCCTCCCCGCAGAGGATCGATGAGATCAACATTCTGCAGGCGACGTATGAGGCGATGCGCGAAGCCGTTTCCCGGCTGGAGATAACGCCGGATCTGCTGTTAAACGATGCGGTGACGATTCCGCAGATATCGATCCCGCAGGTTCCGATCATAAAAGGCGATGCCAAAAGCATTTCCATCGGAGCGGCCAGCATCCTTGCCAAGGTGACGAGGGACCGGATCATGGCGGAATACGACAAGACATGGCCGCAGTACGGCTTTGCGTCCCATAAGGGCTATGGTTCGAAGGAGCATATCGCGGCGTTGAAAAAGTACGGTCCGGCGCCGATCCACCGGGCTACTTATATAAAGAAGTTTATTGATTGAGTCGCGGCTGTGTGCGGCAGAGGGATACTGGGAACATGAATCCCGCGACTGCGTGCGGCAGAGGGATACCGGGAACATGAATCCCGCGACTGCGTGCGGCAGAGGGATACCGGGAACATGAATTCCGCGACTGCGTGCGGCAGAGGGATACCGGGAACATGGATCCCGCGGCTGCGGGCCGCCCGCAGGAAAACGCGGGAATTTCGGGAGGGAGCAAGATGCAGATATCGGATTTACTCGGATATTACGGCAATTCAGCAGGAAAAGAAGCCTTAACGGGAACGAAGGGCGTGGAACGTCTGGTTTCCGGCTTAAGGGAGATGAGCGCCGGGAATATTTTTGAGGGCACGGTCAATTCCGTCAAAAACGGACAGGTCGTTTTGGGGCTTTCCAACGGACAGGAAGTGACCGCGCGGATGGAAGGCAAAGTCGCCGTTACCGTGGGGCAGTCCATGTTTTTCCAGGTCAAGTCGAACGACGGTTCCATGATCGCCATCCGGCCGTTTACCATGGCGGGGAACAGCGTGAACCTGACGTTGTTAGATGCGCTGAAAGCAGCCGCGCTGCCGGTCGATGCGAAAAATCTTTCGATGGTCAATACGATGATGGAGGAGCAGATGTCGGTGGACCGCAACAGCCTTATGCAGATGGCGCGTCTGATCCAGAATCATCCGGACATCGACGTGCGGACGCTCGTGCAGCTGCAGAAGCTGCATCTTCCGATCACTCCGGAATTTGCCTCCCAGTTTGAAAATTATCTGGACGATAAGCAGGCAATCGGGAAAGCGCTCGAAGATTTCATGCTGGAGCTTCCGTCGGCGCTTTCCAATGAAGAACTGCCGATCGGCAGTCTGCGGCAGATGGGCGCGCAGATCCTTTCGATCCTTACGGAGGGGCTTCCGGAGGAAAATGCCGCCGATATGGGAAACGCCCAGACAGAGAACGGCGTAGCGCCGGAAAACAATACGCAGATCAACGATGCCGGGAAAAACGGCGCGCAGGAACTTTCGGAAGCGGGACAAAAAACAGGCGCGGTCAGGCTTTCCGAAGGAGCGAAACAGGGTGCGGCCGGACTTTCCGGAGGAGCGCAGGGTGCGGCCGGATCTTTTGAAGGGGCGCAGGATGCAGCCGGACTTTCCCGGAATACGCAGCAGGCCGTGCCTCATACGCTGGCGGCTATTCTCGGAAAAGAAGGAGTTTCCTCGCTGACGGAACAGCTGGCTTCGGTCATGAAAGATATTGAAAGCAGCCTCTGGTTTGCGGGAAATACGCTCGATCCGAAGCAGAGCGCAGTCGCCGTGCTGAACGAACTGCAGCGCCAGCTTGCGGGCCGGATGGTGACGGATAAGGGGGCGCTGCTGAAACTGTTTTCCGGGAAAGAGTTTCAGGCGCTGGTAAAGGATGCGATGGAGCAGCAGTGGATGATCCGTCCCGAGGAGCTTTCCAAAGGGGAGCAGATGCGCAGCCTATACGATCATCTGGAAAACCAGCTGGACCGGATGGAAAATGTTATGAAGGCGTCCGGGCAGGTTTCGGAGAACATCACGCAGCTTGCCGCGGAGATCCACAGCAATATTGATTTTATGAATCAGGTGAACCAGACCTATACGTATGTGCAGATCCCGCTGAAAATGTCGGGGCAGAATGCCAGCGGGGAACTGTATGTGTATACGAAGAAGAAAGATCTCAAGGAGAACAGCGGCGATCTGACGGCGTTTCTGCATCTGGATATGGATCATCTGGGCTCGACGGATGTTTCGGTCCGCATGCATGGAAGGGAGATCGCGACGAAGTTTTATTTTGACGACGACGAATCGTTTTCCCTTGTGGAAAAACACCTTCCGGAGTTGGAGCGGCGTCTGGCCGAAAAAGGCTACCGCTGCACGCTTTCCGTGGCAAACGAAGGGAAGAAGGTCAATTTTGTCGAGGATTTTCTGAAAAAAGACCAGCCTTCCGCGGGCCTGCTGCACCGGTATTCCTTTGATATGAGGGCATAGTTCGGATATGGATGACAGAAAATATTTTCGTCCGCTGTATAACGGAAAAGAAGGAAAAGAAAATAAAGAAAAGGGGCGCACGGCGGTTGCGATCGCTTATGAGCCGGGCGAGATGGCGCCGAAGATCCTGGCGACGGGAAAAGGCGTGGTTGCGGATAAGATCATTGAGAGAGCGAAGGAGAGCAATGTTCCGCTCTATAAGGACAATAAGCTGGCCGATACGCTTTCTAAGCTGCAGATCGGGGATATGATCCCGCCGGAATTATATGAAGTCGTTGCGGAAATCCTTGTTTTCGTGGATCAGATGGACCGCATGAAGGCAAAAATTTCCGGGATGAAGCAGTAGAGAAGGAGCGCGTGCATGAATAAACGGGAACTGGGAACGCTTTATGAAAAGCGGGCGGCTTCTTATCTGGAGGAACACGGCTACCGGGTGAAAGCGCAGAATTACCGCTGCCGGACGGGCGAGATCGATCTGATCGCCGAAGAGGACGGCTGTCTGTGCTTTGTGGAGGTTAAGTACCGCTCCGGCGCCCGTTTCGGGGCGGCATCCGAGGCGGTGGATGCCAGAAAACAGCATACGATCATTATGACGGCGCGTTATTATCTGCAGCAGCAGGGGTATTGCGATGAAACGCCCTGCCGTTTTGATGTCGTTGCATTTGACGGGGAACGGATCGAGCTGATCCGGAATGCGTTTGAGATAGTTTGAGGGATAGGAAATGGACGACAGGGAATGGATCCGGAAAAATGAAAAAGAAGTCCTAAGGCTGGACCGCGTTCCGATTTCGAGAGGACGCAAACTGCCGCTTCTGCGCTTTCCGCTTCTGGAGGAGGCGGGGACGGGGATCGCGGTTCATGCGTTTACCACGCGGGAGGGCGGCGCCAGCAGAGGAATCTTTTCGACGATGAACTTAAGTTTTTCGCGGGGAGACGACCGGGAGGCGGTTCTGGAAAACTACCGCAGGCTGGCGGAGGCGCTCGGAACGAAGCCGGAAGATTTTGTGTGCTCCGACCAGACGCATACGACAAACGTAAAAAGAGTCGGCGCCGCGGAGCGCGGCATGGGAATTTTCAAAGAGCGCGCTTATCAGGATGTTGACGGGCTGATCACGGATGAGCCGGGAATCGTGCTTTCTACTTTTTATGCGGACTGCGTTCCGCTGTTTTTCATCGATCCGGTCCACCGGGCGATCGGGCTTTCCCATTCCGGGTGGCGGGGAACCGTCCGCCGCATGGGGGAACAGACACTGCTTGCGATGAAGCGGGAGTTTGGAACGAGGCCGCAGGATGTGGCCGCGGCGGTCGGGCCGTCGATCTGCCGGGACTGCTATGAGGTCAGCGAAGACGTGGCGGAGGAGTTTGCGCGGGAATTTGCGGGGCATGAAGCGGAAATCCTTACAGACAAAGGCGGCGGAAAGTACCTTCTGGATCTGTGGAAAAGCAACGCGATCGTTTTAAAAGATGCGGGGATTCTGCCGGAGCATCTGGCGGTCACGGATATCTGCACCTGCTGTAATGAGCGCCTGCTGTTTTCGCATCGGGCGAGCGGCGGAAAACGCGGGAATCTGGGGGCTTTTCTGATGCTAAAGGAGCCGTAAGTGTCATTTCGTGAAGAATTCGCCTGATAGGAAAGTGTCATTTCGTGAAGAATTCACCCGATAGGAAAGTGTCATTTCGTGGGAATTTCGCTTGCGAGAAAGTGTCATTCCGTGATAATCTCCCTTGTATAAAAGTGTCATTTCGTGATAAGATAGATAATAGAAGGGAGGGATCATCGTGAAACGAAAGATTTATGATCGTCTGCTGGAATGGAAGGAAAAGGATCAGGGAAGCTGCGCGCTGCTGCTTGACGGGGCAAGGCGCGTCGGCAAAAGCTATATTGCAGAGCAGTTCGGCAGGAACGAGTATCAAAGCTATATCCTGATTGATTTTGCGCATCTTCCGCGAGAAGTCCGGGCGATGTTTGAAAATGACATCAATGATCTTGACCTTTTTTTCAGTAAACTGGCGGCATATTACCGGACGGAACTGTATCCGCGGAATTCTCTTTTCATTTTTGATGAAGTGCAGAGATATCCGGCGGCGCGGGAGCTGATCAAATATCTGGCGGCGGACGGGCGGTATGATTATCTGGAAACCGGTTCGCTGATCTCTCTGCGCATGAATGTTGAGGATATCGTGATCCCCTCGGAAGAGGAGCATGTCGAGATGTTTCCGATGGATTTTGAGGAATTTCTCTGGGCGATGGGAGACGAAACGACGGTTCCGTTTTTGCGGGAGTGTTTTGAGAAGATGCAGCCTTTGGGGCAGGCGCTGCACCGAAGGGTAATGAATGATTTCCGCCAGTACATTCTGGTGGGCGGGATGCCGCAGGCCGTGGAGGCGTATATCCGCACGAAGAGTTTTGAGGATACGGATCGGATCAAAAAGCGCATCCTGACGCTGTACCGGGAGGATGTTACGAAATTCGCGAAGGGGTATGAGGCCAGAGTCCTTTCGATTTTTGATGAAATGCCGTCGCAGCTTGCAAAGACGGAGAAAAAATACAAGCTGGCGGATATTGATAAAAACGCGCGCTTCCGGGAATACGAGAACGCTTTTCTCTGGCTGGCGGAAGCGATGATCGTCAATGACTGTTATAATGCTACGGAACCGACCGTCGGCTTGTCCATGAGCGGGGATCATACGACACGGAAATGTTATATGGCGGATACGGGGCTTCTGGTGACGCATTCTTTCATGGACGACCAGTTTGCCGATAATGAGCTTTACCGGGAGATCCTGCTGGACCGTCTGCATGTCAATGAGGGAATGCTGCTGGAAAATATTGTGGCGCAGGAATTGCGTGCGCACGGGCACAGGCTCTTCTTTTATTCCCGTTCGGATCCGGAGAACCGGGCGAACAGCATGGAAATTGATTTCCTGATCCGGAAGCAGCGGAAGATCTGTCCGGTGGAAGTGAAGTCGGGGGCGTACCGCAGGCACTCTTCTCTGGACAAATTCCGGAGCCGTTTCGGGGGAAAGATCGGGCAGGCCTATATTCTGTATACAAAAGATATCCTGCTGAAAGAAGACGTAGTTCATCTGCCGGTTTATATGGCGATGTTTTTATAATGAATTTTAAGAAAATCATAAGAAATTATTTCGTTCATCTTAAAAGAATAACGGGAATGATATGCTATACTAAGCGTATCCATAACATTAGTACACCTGATAGCTGATCGTTATTGGGTGTGCTTTTTTGCAGAAAGGGAGGGAGATCTGTGTGGTAACTTTGAATTATCGGGACGCGAAGCCCATTTATGAGCAGATCAAGGACGGCATCCGCCGTCTGGTCATTACGGATTCGCTGCTGCCGGATGAGAAACTGCCGTCCGTCCGGGAACTGGCGGCGAAACTTGCCATCAATCCCAATACGATCGCAAGGGCGTATAAAGATCTGGAAAACGAAGGTTATATTTATGCCTTAAGCGGAAAAGGGACGTTTGCTGCGGCGAAAGCAGAAGGCAGAGAGCGGCGCACGAGCGAACTTCTGGAAGAGTTCGACGAGATCGTGACCGAGCTGATCTATCTTTCGGTCCGGCCGGAGGTACTGCAGGAGCGCGTGCATCTGCTGGAAATGAAAAGGGGGGGTAAATCGTGATACAGGTAAACCATGTTGTGAAATCATTCGGCGATTTTTGTGCATTAAACGGCGTGGACATGAACGTTGAAAAAGGAAGCATTTACGGGCTGGTCGGGCCGAACGGAGCGGGAAAATCCACGATCATCCGCCATCTGACCGGCGTGTACCGCCAGGATTCGGGCGAGATCTTTGTGGATGGGGAGCCGGTGTATGAGAACCGGAAGGTGAAAGCAAAAATCTCTTATATCCCGGACGAATTATTTTATTTTCTGCAGGCGGATACGCTGGAAATGATGCGCTATTATAAAGGGATCTATCCGTCTTTTGACGGGAAAATGTTTTACCGGATGCAGGAGTTTTTTCCGGGGATCAATCTCCGGCGCAATATCCGCAGGCTTTCCAAGGGGATGCAGAAGCAGGTTGCGTTCTGGCTGGCGGTCTGCTGCAGGCCGGATCTTCTGATCCTGGATGAACCGGTGGACGGGCTTGATCCGGTGATGCGGCGCCAGATCTGGAGCATTCTGGTGTCCGAAGTGGAGGAGCGGCGGATGACTGTGCTGGTCAGCTCCCACAATCTGCGCGAGCTGGAAGATGTCTGCGACCATGTCGGGATCATGAACAAGGGAAAGATCATGATCGAACGGTCGTTAAGCGAGCTGCAGGGCAATATTTCGAAAATCCAGGTGGCGTGCGTGACGGGAATGCCGAAGCTGCCGAAAGAATTTCCGGTTCTTCATATGTCAAATACCGGGCGCGTTTATACCCTGATCGTCAAGGGTGATCCGAAAGAGGCGGTGAATGCGATCACGGTGGAAGGCGGGCAGATGAATGTCGTTGACATCCTTCCGCTGACGCTGGAGGAAATCTTTATCTATGAGATGGGAGGAGCGGATTATGAAGTCAAAGATATCCTGTTTTAATAAAACGATTTTTTTGAAAAATGTCACTCTGTACTGGCCGATCTGGGGGCTTTATCTCCTGTACCTGATGATCGCGGTGCCGGGTTCGCTGTGGCTCCAGCTCGAGATCGGGCAAAACGGCATGTGGGAGATAGATGCCAACGAAGTTTTTAGTATTCTCGAAGGAGTCATCAATCCTTCGATCGGGATGTGGGCGACTTTTTTCATGGCGATCGTTACGGGAATGGCGCTGCACAATTACCTGTTTAATGCGAAAAATACAAATATGATCCATGCGCTTCCGGTCAACAGGGGTGAGCTTTTCGGAACCAATCTGGCCAGCGGGCTGTGTTTTCTCTTTGTTCCGCAGATCCTGGCATTCGTCGTCAGCGTGCTGGTATGCCTGACTTACCATGTGGCGCATGTGCAGTATCTGGGAAGCTGGCTTTTGGTCATGATGGGAACCGCGTTTGCCATTTACAGCATCGTTGTGTTCTGTGCGATGATCACCGGGCAGCTGTTCGCGCTGCCGTTTATCGTGATCGCTCTGAATTTCGCTTATCTGCTGTTCTGGTGGATGGATGCGCTTTTGATGGAGATCATGGGATACGGCATGTTGATCGCTCCGGAACTGGATGGAGCCGGCCTTAACCTGATCAGCTGGCTGTCGCCGATGTATTGTCTGGACAGTCACGTTTATTTTACTCCGGAATACTCGGCCAAGGCGAACGGGGATATACTCTATACCGGTTTTTCCCTGCACGGGGCAGGCGTTCTGGCGGTCTATGCGGGCGCGGGGATTTTGTTTCTGGCGGCGGCATATCTGATCTACCGGAAACGGCAGCTCGAGCAGGCGGGAGAACTGTTTACAACGGCTCCTGCAAGGCTGCTCTTCCGCTGGGGCTGCGGGTTTTTCTTCGGGTATTTTATCGCGATGTTTGCCATAGAGATCTTAGAGGCGGTGCAGATCCCGTGGAATCTGTTTGTAATGCTCGTGTTTGTGCTCCTGTTCGGCTGGATGTTCTATCTGTTTGCAGAAATGCTGGTGCGGAAAAATTTCCGTGTTTTCAAGAAAAGAATGCTGGTCGAAAGCGGGATCTTTCTGGTATTTCTGCTGCTTACTTTCGGCGGGATGAAGCTGCAGGCGCATATGCAGGAGCAGTATGTGCCGGATGCGGATGAGATCGCGTCGGCTTCGATCTCCGATCAGATCGAGGTCCGCTGCAGCGGCGGGGATGCGGAAAAGGTGCTGGAATTCCACCGGGAAATCTTAAAGAATAAGGAGAAATTCCAAAATCTTTCCTGGGAACAGCTCACCGACGATGTGTGGGTGAATTATACGTTAAAGAACGGCAAGCGTATCGAGCGCGTTTATACGATCCCTGTGGAGGGAGAAGACAGCGGATTATATCAGAAACTGATTGCGATGGAGCTGGAACCGGAGAATTTCCTTACGGGACTGCTGGGCAGAGATTATACGGATCTTGGCCGGTATGCATCGGGGCTCATGGAATTTTACGATCCGGAAACCGACTGGTATGACAGCAGGGAATTCAGTGCGGATACCGCGAAAAAGATCGCGGAGGCGCTGATCGCGGACGCCAGGACCGGCGCGCTCCAGAAATACAATCTGACGGTTATCGGCGAAACAGAGGAGGACACGGGCTTTCAGGAAACGATCTCGCTGGACTATACGTTTGAGGAAGAGGAGTACGACTGGATGGGAAACACGGTGATAAACGCTGTGACTTCTTCTTATTATATCGGTTTTGGAGAGGACTGCACGAATCTGTTGTCCGCGCTGGTGGAGACGGGCGTGATCGAGTCGGAAGAGGAATTGACGCCTGTTGATATGAATTATTAGAACCGGTTTTCGAGATTTGCAGGTTCCGCAGGCCCGGATCTTGGGACAGTACGATCGAAAGGATCGGCTGTACCGACTGATCCGGGCCTGTTGGTTGGATATGTGGAAAATTAAATCTTGTCAAAAGACGGATGAATGCTATCCTAAGGCATTACGGGACATCAAAGAAGCTCCGGATATTTTGTATTATGTTGGAGATCTTGCTGTCTGTGAAAATGTAATAATTGCTGTAGTCGGAAAAGGTTGACAATCATAAAGCAAGTGCTGTTTCGAGTACGGAATCATTCTTTTTTCGTCTGCGGATTTGTCCGATTCTCGAGAAAAAGATTGCGCGGCAGAAATAATGATGGTAAAATAAGCAATAAATAGTACTTTTTACATTATGACGAAAGAAAAGGGGGATAACCATGTCTTTTAAGAAAATGGGTACGAAGATCATCGTCGTTATTCTGCCGATCATGCTTCTTGCGCAGATTGTGCTGACGGTCATTTCCGCCGTTTCCAGCAGCGCGCTGATCAACGAGGAGATGGCAAGCAATATGAACTCGGAGCTGTCCTACAATCAGGCGCAGATCGAGCGGTATCTCGACGGAGTCCGGACGATGGCGACAACGATTTCCATGAGCGTTGCGGATACCTATCAGAACACCGAACTTCCGGAGTATGAGGAAATGCTCGCCAATATTATTCAGACGAACGATATTGTTTTGGGAAGCGGGCTTTGGTTTGAACCGTATGTGTACGATCCCGAGGAGGAATATGTCGGGCCGTATGTATACAAGGACGGAGGCAGTATTCAGGTTACATACGATTACAGCAACGCGGAGTATGACTATTTTTCACAGGAGTATTATACGAACGCCATGAATTCCGATGTTGCGGTGATCACCGATCCCTATTATGATCCGACTACCGATACGATCATGTCATCCTGCTCGGTGCCGATCATCGACGGCGGGAAGAAGATCGGATGCGTGACGGTCGATATTGAGCTGACGACGATTCAGCAGCTTGTGGAAAATGTCACGATCGGCGAGCAGGGTTCGGCGATCCTGACGACCGGAAGCGGCGTTTATCTGGCCGGTGTGGACGACGAGAAGATTGCTTCTGCGATGAATATTGCAGAGGATGAAAATGCGTCTCTTGCGGCAGCGGGAGCAGAGATCCTGGCCAATAAGACCGGTACGTGTGCGTATGAGCAGGGCGGAAAGCGTTATCAGCTGTACTACGGTTCGCTGGAAGAACTGAACTGGAAGTTCATTCTGCAGATCTCCAGGGCAGAGATGCAGCAGCCGCTTTATCAGTTGATCGGAAAGCTGATCTTTGTCTGTGTGATCGCGGTTCTGCTCGTGTTTGTCGTGATTCTGCTGCAGGCCGGAGGCATTACCAAAAGCATTTCCAAAGTACAGTCATTTGCCGGCGAGCTGGCAGGCGGCAACTATGCCGTTACCGCGCTTGAAATTAAAGGACGGGATGAAATCGCGGATATGGGGAATTCCTTAAACGAGATGTACGGGAACAACCGGAATATGATCAGCAATATTTCGCAGCACGCGGCGGAGATTAACACGTCGAGCGAGAGGCTGAACGATTCAGCGGCGCATTTGAAGAATGAGTTTGACAGCATCACGAGGTATATGTCGCAGGTCAATGACGCCGTTTTAGGTACGTCTTCTTCGACGGAGGAGCTGTATGCATCCGTGGAGCAGATCACCGCTTCCGCTGACCGGCTTGCGGAGGAGACGGAACACAGCCTTGGTCTGGCACATGAAATTCACAACCGTGCGGCAGATGTTAAGAAGAACAGCCAGCAGTCATTTGAGATGACCAGTACGTTAAGACAGAATTACGAAAAAGAGCTTGCGGAGAGCATCGAGCGTGCAAAGGTTGTGGAGAATATCGATGGAATGGCAAAGATGATCTCCGATATCGCGGAGCAGATCTCTCTGCTTTCGCTGAATGCTTCCATTGAGGCGGCGCGGGCCGGTGATTCCGGGCGCGGTTTCGCGGTAGTTGCGACGGAGATCGGAAACCTCGCGAACGATACGGCTGTTGCGGTTTCGGGCATCCAGAAGACCATTTCCGAGGTTCAGGCGGCGTTCGAGAGCCTGGCCGGGAACGCAAGGCAGATGCTTGGTTTTGTAGCGGACACGGTAACGCCGGATTACCGCAGTTTCGTGGAAATAGCCGGTCAGTACGGCAAAGATGCGGAGAGTATCACGGAATTTTCGGAGCGGCTCTCCCATATGGCGGAGAGCATCCGCGAAAATATGGAGCAGGTGACGGGAGCGCTGCAGACGATCACGGAATCCACACAGGATACGGCAACTACCAGTGCGGATATTATGACTTCCGTGGACGGCGTGACGGATGTCGTTTCGGATATGTCCAAACTTGCGGAGGATCAGCATGAGATCTCCAGCAACCTGAACAGTGTCATCGGGAAGTTCCAGCTATAATAGAAAATAACAGGCTGTGCATTAATAAAGAGGCTGTTGCACTAAGGATCACAGGCACAAGGTATGGTATCTTATCATTTGCGTATCATACGGTATCTTGTATGCGTCATCCTTATTGCGGCAGCCTTTTTTAAAATACGGAGCCTGGTACTGTCCCGCGAACGAAGTGAGCGGATGACAGTACTGGCATCCGACAATCTGAGTCAGATATAAAATTTATGTTTATAGAGGAGCCTAGTACTGTCCCGCG